>JAZDKD010000454.1:0-2925 GCA_043803345.1 Pseudomonadota bacterium | reverse complement strand
TGTGAACGTATTTCTCCGACAGTAGGTCTCAACTCTCCGCCTGTAAACCTATTATCTTCCGGTAGGTTGATAACCAAATCGAGGTTCTGAGGACCAAGTGTAAGGTCCCAACGAACAAATATTCTTCTTCCCATTTTACCCTTGGGCAAGCTTTTGCTTTTAGGGACTAAAGGATCCCATTGGCGATCTTCTATTGCTTTACCTGTTATTTCACCAATTCTGGCGATTTTATTATTTTTCATAGCAACCACAACAAAGTCGCCGGCCTCCATTTTCTTTATTGCATTTCTGGCTGTAGACCAACCTTTTCCGCCTTCTGTGTCTCCATTTAGACAATACCCATCGTCGGGCGGCCAACCCACGGCCACACACTGATTCTTAAACCAGCGTTGCCACATACCGGGATATTTGTCTTCCATGCAGTTAATTTTCCAAATACGTTTCATGAATTTCCTTTTTTATTCGTATAACGCCAGCGTCACCGGGAGGCAGACGACGTTTCCTGCCGATCCGGTGCACGCAGTAGTTATGACGTCTTTTTGCCCGTTACATACCTTTTGTCTAGATGAACAAGCGTCGGGTTCTTTTTTTGTAGTTTCACCCGGATGTCATCCAAATACAACATCAACGGAACTGTTTCGACAGCGCCTTGTTCATTCAGCATATAGGCACTTAGGCTATACGAACCCTCCCCATATGCTTCTCTATATTGCCTATATGCGTTCTCTATGTTCTGCCGTGCATTGTGAACTGATTCTTTTATTAGCTCTCTCGCAGCCCCGTGAATCCTGCTGAACGATTCAACGTAATTCCTCGTGGTAGACTTAAGATCGATTTCATCAGGGTACTTGTTTAGAACTCTTCTGGCAAATTTCTTATTCTCCATAAGATATGATTTTGAGACACCGAAATCCGTAGAGTATTCAAGTAGCCCGTCTTTACCTAATTCCGTCCAGCGCATACCTGAAGACATCCAATGAATCGGCAACTCAAAATGTTGAGCATGATTTCGAAACAGTTCCATGAACCGGTAGTCCAGTTTATCATTATCGTATTCCTTCGATCTGAGCGACTCTGCTAAGCTCTCTGCATCAATACGGTGAGGAAGGCATTCCTTTATGTAGTGAGGAAGTCGATCACGATACAAGGTAATCGCGGTCAGTAGACTCATTAGGCGCAAATTCAAGGCAAATCTCATATCAAACGCATCTGAAGAAGGATAATAGATTTCGTAGACCATGTTTGAGACAGTTGCGTCACAGATCTGCCTTTCGAGGTCAAGGTAAGCTAAAATCAAAACCTGATAGCTTTCTTCCAGTACGAAACAGTTTAGAAGAATATTGCTGGATTCCTTGTACGATGCATAAGTGTGCTGATCGATTGTCAATTCCAATTCACCACTTTGAACAACTCTTCGCACAACGTATTTCATCTTCACAACCCTGGAGAATAGTGGTTTGTCATAACGAAAAGCTAAGCCGGAGCAGCCCAGCGGGCTGCGATCGGCTTTAGCGGCTTGTTAGGTGTTCATACATCTTCGATATGTCTTCCAGTAAATTCACCGGCACTGTCCCAAGCTTTTTTCTTTTCGTTTGTGTCAGGGTCTCTGTACCAGGTCTCCGCCCAAACCCGCGACAAATTCCATTCCCACGTAACTTTTTGCCCGACTTGATAATATTTTGGCTGTGTTGTAGGAAAGATTCTCTTAAACACTTTTGTCTTGTCGGAACTAGTCGTTTCGAGAACCAAGCCCTTGGCATCTTCAATCAGGTGAATGCATTCCGGGTCTGAATATAGTTTTACATCTGTGCTGTACACGACGTTAATTTCATGCGGTATCGACTTGATTGTCCTGAGTAAAACAAGGCCTATGTCCAAAACCCTTAGAATGTTTAAATCCTTGTTCGGTGCATGCCCATGAACTATTTGGTTGCGCAAATCCCAAAACAGTTGCAAAGATTTCGTGACGTGATCCGGCAAATGACCTTTTTCTACAAGAATCCGAGCTAACGCTGGCGGCGCCCATCTACCTCTCTGCCTCAACTGACCCAGCGTAGCTGCGAGTCTTCGGGTTTCTCTTTCTAAAATCGACGACAACCTAATTACGCCTAACTCGGGGCTAATCTCCGCCGCTTTTAAAACCTCGCGTTCGTCTCTATCAAGTTGTTGCGTCTCTTGTTCAAACTGCTCTGTCCCAATGGTGGAATCTGGTATCTCATTCTGCGCCTCCTGCACTGCATCGCTAAATGCCGTGACCGCTGGATCCAACTCCATTTCCTGCCCGAATAGCTTTCCTTTTCGTACACGCTGCAAAAATGCCGCAATGTTCGCGCGGAAGATTAACGCAATGACTAGCGTGACAATCGGCCACGCCAGTTGGGCAATAGCAACTATGAAATCATTTATGAGTTTGAACCAAACAGTTGGCGCCATATTTTTCCTCTAATCAACACCTAACAATTAAGTATACATCTCTACAGCAATATATCCCAATGTTTGTCTTTTGGGGCTGTATATCCTCTCTTGTAGCAGGGATATACAGCCCACCTCAAGTACCCAATCGCCATCTCTATCCATCAAGGGGGCTCCTCACGCTGATCCCCGGCCTGTTTAATACATGGGTATAAATCATTGTCGTCGAGACATCCTTATGTCCCAGGAGTTCTTGAACTGTCCTGATATCGTAGTTTGCCTCAAGTAGGTGGGTGGCAAAGCAGTGCCTGAAGGTATGCACAGTGACCGGTTTGGCGATGCCAGCCATTCGGACTTCCTCCTTCACTGCCCTCTGAAGACTGTGTTCGCTTATGTGGTGGCGTCTTATCACGCCGGGGCAGGCAGCAGGGTCAGCCCTTGACATTTGAAATTTTCCTCGGGGGAGATGGGGGCATCCTTTACGTTTTCACTTTTCTCTGGGTGATCCCAGTA
>JAZDKD010000453.1:0-2940 GCA_043803345.1 Pseudomonadota bacterium | reverse complement strand
CAGTGTACGTGCTTGTAGACGGGGCGATCGCATTCCAGAAGAACCGGGTCCCAGGGACTCTCAAGGAAGCGGCATAGGTCTCTGAGACTGGGGCCACGCTGGCTGGTCAGCCACCCAGTGTCTTGGGCAGCAGAGTTCTAGAGGACTATTTACCAATCCAAGGATGGAAAAGAAGAAAAAGCCTTTGACACCTTGGAATGGCTAGGGGCATGTGCTCTCACATAGGCAAGCATGGTTTTTGACCCAGAGGATGCCATGGACTGATTAACAGAAACCCCATTTCTCAAAGAGAGAGGTGGGGTTTTGTCGTTCAGGCGGCGGTTATCACTTATTTGGGAAGTCTATACTTTGGTGAAAATAATCATTCGGTATGGTAGTCTATCAGACGCTGTAGACAGTGTGATGAATTCCTTTAGCCAGTTCATTGTCCGCCCAATAAAGGTGAAATTTTTATGCAGCGAAATTGTGCACTAATCCCCTTATTTCCTGAATTAAGGCGAAAAATAAAGCTCTTTGGCAGATTGGGGCGCGATAATGCAACTTTATAAAGGAGCTTTTCGGCAACCTATTTCGGCATAGAGTACATGATGAAAAGAGCCATATTAAATTTGACAAATTCGTTTTTAAGCCCGTTCGGAGCGAAAATTGTTAGAAAGGGATCAGATGCCGTTGATATGTCATCGGCTGTTCAAAGAATTTCTGAACACGATATTTCCATAAATAGCGTAATTGACATCGGAGCTTCAAATGGCAAGTGGAGCATGGGCGCAATGAAGATCTTCCCAAGAGCGTCTTACTTGGCTATAGAACCCCTTACAGAAAGAGAAGACGCGTTGAAAAAACTTAAAGAAAAATACAATAACTTTGATTATGTTCTCTGTGTTGCTGGGGATACAGATGGTCAACAGGTTATGCTAAATGTAGCAGATGATTTGGACGGTAGCACCATAGATGGAACAGGTGGGAAGATTAGAAGGGTCCCAGTCAAAACAGTTGATGTAATTGTATCTGAAATGAGATTAGAAGCACCTTTCCTACTGAAATTTGATACCCATGGTTACGAAATTCCCATCCTCAATGGAGCGAAAGACACTCTTGCTAAGACAAATATTATTATGATGGAAGTCTATAATTTCAAAATAACGAAACATGCTTTAAGATTCCATGAAATGTGTTTACACATGGAAAAACTGGGATTCCGTTGCTATGACATTGCTGCCTCCATGCTCCGTCTTTACGACAAAGCTTTTTGGCAAATGGACATACTATTCTGTCGGAGTAATTCAAGAATGTTTTCTTACCAGCAATATGAGTAACCGATTTTCCCCGAACAAAACGCTGCACCTGACCGCTATTCCGCAGCTCTTCATAAGAGCAGGTGAGCTTGGACGTTATCATTTTTAAGCATTCTTATGGTAGTAGCAACAGAATCAGGTGAACAAAGAATCAACACTACGATAAGTAACAACAAGATGAAAAGACCCTCTCAAATTATAAAACTCTCGATTGGATTTGCGCTCACAATAATTCTTTCTTTCATCCTCCCTTCCCTGGCCTTAGCCGGTAACTTCAAAGTCACCCGTGTCTACGACGGTGACACAGTAAGGGCTGTTGGCCACGGCGTTGAAATCCAGGTTCGGCTCGTCGGCATAGACGCACCCGAAATCTCACACAAGAAGAGGGACCCTGGCCAACCGTATGGTCAGCAGGCGACAAAGCATCTAGCTGGACTTGTCCTCAACAAAGTGGTCGATATCAGAGGCTATGGCCTCGACCAATACAGGGGTTGTGGTTTTTATTTGACACAACGGCAGTCGCAGTCGATTACACCTCTAGCCTATTCTTTATTTGAGCCAGCTTACTGATAATCTTCTGGTCGGAGGGCCGCTTTGAACGCTAGCTTTGAAACTTTTTTCAGCTACGCGACGGGGTCTAAGTTTGCCCCCTACCCCTATCAACTCACTCTGGCTAATCAGTCATGGCCTGACATCGTTAATATCCAGACTGGTATGGGAAAAACAGCCGGTATCGTACTGGCCTGGCTATTCAAGCGGCTAAGAAAAAATCCCGAAACCCCTCGCCGCCTAGTCTACTGTCTTCCTATGCGGGTACTTGTTGAACAGACTGCTTTTAATGCCCGCGAATGGATCAAGAACCTCGTCAATGATGGCTTTGTTCCCGACGACTGGCTACAATCCGTATATGTGCTAATGGGCGGTGAAATAGACGAGGACTGGGACAGGTTTCCAGAACGAGATGCGATCCTTATCGGAACCCAGGACCAGCTTCTATCCAGGGCTTTAAACCGGGGATACGCCATGAGTCGCTTTCGCTGGCCTGTCCAATTTGGACTTCTGAACAACGACTGCCTTTGGGTTATGGATGAAATCCAGCTTATGGGATCTGGCCTGGCGACTACCACCCAGCTTGAAGCATTCCGCCATGGTTTCGGAACTGCTCAATCGGTACGCTCTATCTGGATGAGCGCCACATTGCAGCGGAGCTGGCTCAGTACCATCGACTTCGACCCACTGTCCGGGAACCTCGATGAACTAGAACTTACAGACGATGACAAGAATACGCCGTGCGTAAACAGACTATTCCAAGCTCGGAAGCCCCTTGAGAAAGCTGATTGTCCCTTTGAGCATCCGAAAAAGATAGCTGAAATGGTTCTGGATGCCCATCAAAAGGGCACCCGGACGCTGGTGGTTGTCAATACGGTCAGGCGGGCAATGGACATCTATGGTGCACTCAAGAAAGAGAAACCGGGTTCCCTTCTCACGTTGCTCCATTCCCGTTTCAGACCGCCAGAAAGACTTCATGCTCTTGAAAGGATTCTATCCCCTCCAGAGCATGACGGCTCCATCTGCGTTTCTACCCAAGCAGTAGAAGCTGGAGTCGATGTTTCGGCTAATACGTTGATCACCGATCTGGCACCGT
>JAZDKD010000452.1:0-2207 GCA_043803345.1 Pseudomonadota bacterium | reverse complement strand
GGAAAAATTCATTTCCAGGAAAACAGACAAACGTAACCTGATGTTTCGGCACACGAGTGGAACTACCGGCACTAGCTTCCATTTCTATGTAAATCCTGAAACCGATATTCTGCAGTGGGCAATATGGTGGCGGCATAGGCACAGATTTGGCATGACAAATGATTCTTGGCATGTAAATTTTCGCGGAAATTTGTTGGTTCCTATAGATAAAAAGGATCCGCCTTATTGGCGTTGGGTGACTCCTTTGCGCCAAGTTCACATAAATATGCAGCATATTACTCCATCTAAGATTGAGTTCATAATCAACTTTCTAAACGGACACAATTTTGAGTTTTATACTTCTTTCCCGTCCATAGTTCATATTCTCGCCGTTACAGCAATGGAAAATGGACTGACTTTGAAAAATCCTCCCAGAGTCATCTTTATGGGGGCGGAAAATGTGCTGGATTTTCAGCGCCGATGTCTGGAACAATGTACAGGGGCGATAATCGCTGAACAATACGGGTTTTCGGAGGGCTGCGGCAATGCTTCTCAATGTTTAGCCGGGACATATCACGAAGATTTCGAACTGGGAATCATGGAGTGTGTGGATGGAAAGTCTCAACCTGATGGACTTGTCAAAGGCAGGATTGTATGCACAGGTCTTTGGGGCTCCGAATTCCCTTTTATTAGATATGAAACCAGAGATATAGGTATTTGGGGAAAAACGAGCACAAGCTGCCGCTGTGGCCTTCAATCCACAATGATCAATAGAATTGAAGGTAGGGAGGATGAATACGTAGTTACTCCTGAAGGTCAGAGGACCATGAGATTTGATTACATTTTTAAGGATGCCGGCAATTGTTTGGAAGCTCAGGTAGTACAAAACCAACTGGGGAAAATAACAATATATGTCGTAAGGAGTGCAACCTACTGTGAAAAGGATGAGAAATTCATACGAAACGAAATCAAGAAATGGATAAGCGAGTCATTAAAAGTCGAATTTATTTATGTTCCTGAGATTGAGAGAGAACCAAGCGGCAAATTCAGGGCGGTGAAATCCTTGCTAGCGCCTTCACTTGACGGCAAGACTTCAGACGCTTGTACTTTAGGTTGAGATCCAAACATTATTTGGCTCGGGTTTTGCCCAAAGTGTTTGCATCCTTCTTCAGTGCCCGGTTAGTTGCGTTGAGACAACCATGAAGAACCACCTGTTCCGACTAGCTAATAAGCTATATGAGCATTGTTATCCCGCTTACTATCCTTTGTACGTGATGTGGAAAGCACTCTCCGATTGGCGCGAACGTGCGGTGCTCCGACAACTAATTCAACCGGGCATGACGGTAGTGGATATTGGCGCCAATATCGGCATTTACACTCGTTTCTTTTCAGAGTTGACTGGAGGATCCGGCCGTGTATTTGCCTTCGAACCGGCCCCCTCCAATTTCAAGAGGCTACAGGAAAATGTTGGCCACCTGGCAAATGTTACCCTTAACCATGCGGCCATTGGTAATTGTAGTGGAACCATTAGGCTCTTTCTTTCCAGTGAACTGAACGTTGACCACCGTACGTTTGATACTGGTGATGGGCGGAAGAGCCTTGACGTTCCGTTAGTGAGTCTTGACGAGCATTTTTTGACACACCAGCGTGTTGATCTGATTAAGATAGATGTTCAGGGCTATGAATTGAGCGTATTGCAAGGGGCTAGGCGCGTACTCAAGGAAAATAGAGATGTTAAAGTGCTAATGGAATTTTGGCCATATGGTCTAACAAAGGCGTCGGTTGTCCCTTATGACGTAATTGAGTTTATCCGGTCACTTGGCTTTGAAATACGGACAACGATGGATCCAGCAGGTCAACCATTTGATGGCGCTGCTCTAGATCCCAAAGATATCGACCAATTCTGTAATCTCGTAATTGCAAGGCGCAAAAATACTGAAATCCTGTCTGTAGTTTAGTCATAGAAGGTCCGGGGTATGTTTGCGGTGTTAGAGGTCTAGGAAAAAAGGACACAGGCTTAAGTGCATTAGCTGCTCTAGGCCAACTCCCATGACGAGAATCGCCACAACGATGAAAATCCTAATTCTTTGGGATTTTTGTTAGCGCGACAGAAAAAATTGAATACAATCGGATGCTAACTTTGGGCTTGCCTCACGTCTGGTGTCAAACCTGACGCCATAAACTGAACGAGTCGCCCGCTGTGCTGTCATGGAGATATTGTATAAATT
>JAZDKD010000451.1:0-2550 GCA_043803345.1 Pseudomonadota bacterium | reverse complement strand
TCAAACTTTGAACACGAAGCCTCATCACCCAAAGTCATGCTGTCCGGAAACCAGGCAATAGGTGTGGCGGCTATTGACGCCGGCTTGAAGCTTTATTTCGGATACCCTATTACTCCTGCGACTCCCATAATGGAATACCTTGCCAAATATCTACCTGAACAGGGTGGACGCGTGGTTCAGATGGAAGATGAAATCTCGTCGATTGCCGCTGTTCTAGGGGGTTTTTACGCTGGAGTCAGGGCAATGACCGCAACGAGTGGTCCGGGGTTCGCTCTTATGACTGAACTGATCACCCACGGTGTTATGGCAGAGATTCCAGCGGTTATCATTGACGCTCAACGAGGTGGTCCGTCTACGGGACTGCCCACAAAAACCGAGCAGTCGGATTTACACGCCGCCGTGTTTGGAGGCCCCGGAGACTCGGCAAGGATTGTGATTGCCCCAACCAATGTTTCGGAATGCTACTATTTCGTATTGAAGTCTTTTCAGCTAGCGGAAAAATATCAAATTCCGGTTATCATTTTGACCGATTTCTTTTTGGACAACCGCGTGGAAAACATTATTCGGCCAGAGGCATCCGAAGATCAAAAGGCATGCCTGAATGTTTTTCCTGAACAATCTTCTAAAAACCGATATGAAAGATACAGTTATTCCTCGTCTGGAATTTCACCAAGGGCCATCCCGGGCATGGAGGGATTCAACTTTACAGCCACTGGATTGGAGCATACCGAAAAAGGAATTCCTGACTACTCTCCCGAAATCCATACCCGCATGACTGAAAAAAGACACCAGAAGCTTTTTAGCGCATTGGTTGATCTTAAGAAACCCGAAGAATTCTTGTCTGGTAATAACCTGGACGTTGGGGTAATTGGTTGGGGATCTACTTTTGGCTCCATAGTCGAAGCGGTGCAAAGATTGAGGAACAGCGGACTTAAGGTTGGAGCGCTCAAGATCTCTTCAATATTTCCGTTCCATTCTGAAATTATCCGTAAATTTATGGCCAAATCCAGAGTTGTACTGGTTCCCGAGCTTAATTACGAAGGACAACTTGCCAACCTCATTGGCCATCTCGATTCCAAGCCTGTAGAGCGTTTGAACTTAGTTACGGGGACTCCCATGCCAACGTCTGTGATTCAAAAAAAGATAATGGAGCTAATGGAGGTATTGGCGCAATGAAAACTCCTGCTAAAGTTTTGGTAGAGCAGGTTCGTAACATCAGGGAATCCGGTCGATTCGCAGCGAGATCCAACGCTCTTCCCACGTGGTGTCCAGGTTGTGGATATTTCGGCATTCATCAAGGACTGAACGACTGCATCGCCGAACTCGGACTCCCCCTTCACGATGTGGTCACAGTGTCAGGTATCGGTTGCGCTGGAAGATACGCCTTCTTCTCAAGCACCTACGGACTACACATGGCGCATGGCAGGACCCTACCCACCGCAACAGGAATTAAACTTGCCAACCCTCGACTCACCGTGTTCGCAATTGGTGGTGACGGTGATGGACTTGCCATAGGGGCCGCTCATTTTCCTCACATTGCTCGAAGAAATATCGATGTTAATTATCTACTTTTTGATAATTCTATTTATGGTTTGACGAAGGGCCAACCCTCGCCTACTTCTCCTGTTGGTTCGAAAACCAAAGCCAGTCCTTACGGAACCCTTGACAGTCCATTGAACGCGACCCTGATGGCATTGACCTATGGGTCCTCATTTGTCGCTAGACTTTTCGCCGGCGATCCGAAGGGAATCACCGAGGCTCTAATAAAAGGTGTCAGAAATCCAGGATTTTCAATTTTTCATATATACACATCGTGCGTTACATTCGATAAAACTTTCAAGACTTGGACTAATTTGAAGAAGTGGGTTCATCCGTTGCCCAATGGTTATGATCCCACGGACGCACGCAATGCTTTCGATGAGGTTCTTAGCGACGATTTCAGCACGGGAATTATTTACGACAGAGGGGCAAAATTCTAGAGTCCTCTACGTTCCGATGCACATGGCTAAGGATCTGATTTATCTCGACCGTATCTCAAACATCCTAAATATACAGTCACTCAAAAAATCTATTCCGCGTTTTGTACGCGTTATAATGATCCCTTCCAAATAAGCGCGTCTAGATACCGCAATTATATCCGATAAATAAATATTCAACGCGAAATACGTTCAAATAAATTAAAAATATTTTGATGTTGGGATTAATAATTTCTTGACTAGGCGCGATTGGGATGATAGGAGCCCTCAACAAGGAAATGAACGCTCCAAAAGACTCATGCGGGAGCGCTCTTAGGCGTTGACCCTTGTTCTGATATATGTGGCGATCGTTTCATTTCCTCTTTCTTGAGATTTCTATAAGAACAAAGTTTTTCGAACTTTATGGGTTAAGTTAAAGGAGTTAGACATGCCTCAATGCTCGTCCCGCGCCCTTGCAGAGAATCTTTCAGATGTATCTGATTTCGACATTAATTACAAATACTTGAAACAACTGATTCAAAACATTAAGGTTGAAAACAGTGATTCTATCAGGAAAGAGCTCTTTGGTGATTCG
>JAZDKD010000450.1:0-4702 GCA_043803345.1 Pseudomonadota bacterium | reverse complement strand
TCGGAATCACATAGTATTTTTTAGACGGATGGTGTAAATCTTATAAAAACTGAAATATGACATATGATCATGACAATTCCCTACGGCAAGCTGAACAGGAGCAAAAAACGAATTGGGGACCTGATTGGAACTGGATTGGCTACATGAACAGTTTTGATAATGAATCAGGTAATGGTGGTGAGGGAGGTGGGGGAAATGGTTGCGGTTGCCTGACAATCATTTTAAAAATAAGCGTTACAGTTGTTCTTTTTCTATATTGTAAAAACTTTCTGACATTAACGTTCTGAGAACTATTTACAACACCAATAATATCATTTTTACCTGCCAAGTTAATAAATTCCAATCCTTCCTTTGGCCCTTTTACGCAACGGGGCAAACTTTTTCTGGTGTTGTAATTAATGGTCCTTCGCTATTTTGCTGTCCCATATAGCTTCTTCCCGTTAGTGTGACAGCGCCTATCGTAAGACATCGCTGTTTATGGCCGCATTGGAGAAACACAACCCACTCGTGGCTCAGGCAAGACCCGAAGATAGCTCAATGGGGATGGGATCTGAAAAACTAATCCGCTAAACGGCCGACTATCTCTCCTATTTCTTCTCTTCGCTTGATCTTTTCTTCAGCCTTTTCTACCGTAGCAGCGTCTAGGATTCCGTGGGCCTGAAAGAATTTTTCCAGGTAGTCCGCCATGACTTTTCCCAGTTGCATGCCAACAGAGAGTCCAATCCAAAATTCCATGAGGTTTCTCCTTAGTGCCTGCGATGTATCCAGAGAGCCTTTTGCATGAGAGATTCTCGGGTGTTTAAGCATCGGCAAATAATGACATTCTCAGGTAGACTCGCTGTATAGTGTTTTTATATAAATATCAACTGTGTCACAGGAGGCTCCCTTAAAGTTGGGAAAACGATATCATGGCTAACAGGAATACTTCACTCGACTCTATTAGCAATGTTTCAAACAAAGAGATCGCAACGTTTTTTGCCCTGTGCAGGAAGAATGACGATGACAATTGGTACCCAATTGAAGAAACCGAGAAACCAGTAATCTATTGTCTAAATATGAAGGAGATGATCAACAGCGGTGACGGTTTAAATATTGTAGGAATGCAGCCGTTGCTACGACCGGGTGTCCGGATTTATTCCAACATATTGATCTATCGGCCTGTTCTTAAGCATCAGAACGGCATACGCCTTCCCACCTCTTCTCCCTGCCCTTCCTAATTGTTGCCAAAAACTTGCTCGTGTTCCAGGGAACCCGCCCATTACGACCATTTCAAGAGCGCCAATGTCTATTCCCAATTCCAAAGCATTAGTAGAAACAACTCCTAAAATGTCGCCTTTCATCAAGTCTTTCTCAATACGGTGTCTTTCTTCTGGTGTATATCCACCCCGATAACCTGAAATTTTATTTGCTAGAATAGATCCATATTTACCGGCTAAAGTGTCTCTGCACTCTTTTGTCACAATTTCAGTCTCTTTTCTGGAGAGACAGAAAGAGATAACCCGCACATCGTTTTCTATAAGAAGGGGTATAAGCTCCACCATTTCTTCCACGATAGAACGTCGAATAGTTCTGTCATAACCAACAAAAGGCGGTTGCCAGAAAAATATTTCCTTCTCCGGGGATGGTGAACCATCTTTTGAAACGTGAATAAAACAGGAATGACAAATATTCTCAGCCAACTCTTGAGGATTTGCTATGGTAGCGCTGCTACACAAAAATTGTGGAGAATTTCCATGATATTTGCAAATGCGTAACAGTCTCCTCATAACATTTGAGACATGTGAACCGAACGCCCCACGATAAGCATGTAACTCATCTATAACAATGAAATTGAGATTCCGAAAAATATGAGGAAACCCGTATCTATTGTGGTTTGGCAAGAAGCTTGAATTGATCATGTCAGGATTAGTCAGGATGATATTAGCTTCTTCTCTTATTTTTCTTCGTTGAGAAGCCGGCGTATCACCATCGTAAATACCGACCTTTATTTTCTTTTCTCCAAAATAATCAACAAATGGCAATAGACCCTTTTGTTGATCCTGAGTTAGCGCCTTAGTTGGATACAGGAACAGCGCTCTTCTGGCAGGATTCCGGATTATTCTTTGGATAACAGGTAAATAAAAAGCCAACGACTTACCGCTTGCCGTGCCAGTCGTAATAATTATGTTCTTACCCTTAATCGCTTCTTCAAACATTTCAGCCTGGTGTGAATAAAGCTTCTCATATCCCATGCCGGCGAGACATTCTTTGAGGTCTGCATCACAGATTGTTGGGATATCTGAATAGGAACCTTTTCTTTCCGGCAAGTTTCGGGTTCCGATTATCCGATAGGGAAAAGAATTGAGAATTGCAGGAATATCCTTATACATGAAGAGCCTCATCAAAAAGTCAGTAGTATTCTAAGGGATTCGGAATACCATGTGAAGTGGCGCGTGGCAGCCTCCGCCAAATCTAGTCTCTATCCCATTGGTTACAATAAAAAAAGCCATATCTTTTGAGCACAGCGTAATACTCTTCAGGATCTTTTTCTTTTTTTCAACAAGACTGCGATTTGCTTAGCAGCGTAAATCATTATTTCCTTCATTTCGTCATCTGTGATTCGACTAAGATTCTTGTTTTCCAATAGTTCAGAGTGCTCTCCAGCGTGTAAATCTTCGACAGGCCCGTGTCGGAAAGCGTAAGCTGCAATTGCATTGGCTTCATCTCGAAGACTGAAACCGCCTGGGTAGCGACTCTCGAGTTCTTTTTCAATTTCCATAGAAACATTTTCGTCCAAATCCTTAAAGTCAGGTAAGTTTTCATGCTCTTTTATTTTTCGGCTCATTTTGGTTTAAACACCTCTCTTTGTAAGTGATTGAGCCGTTTCTATGGACCTTGCGACAGTCGTTCCGCCATTGCAACTTTCAGGTTCCACAACTCCTGAGAAAGTTCGTTTTTCACTCCAAGGCCTACTATATAAGGATTGCGCCTCAATTCGCATTCGAAGCGCATCTCCTTTTGCCATCTCAATCCCTGTCTTCCGTCCCGATAATATTCCCTGCTCTGTCACGGATGGTTTTCTGACCCTGGCCGTCGTAATGCTCCATGCGAGTGATGCTACCGGAACGGTCACGCACTATTGTGTCATCCCCATACCAGTCTTTTGTTTCCAATGTATTTCCGGAACGGTCCCGGACAATGACACTTCGATCAGAGGCTGAACTGACTACTGGTAGTAGCGCCAGAATAATGCCGATAAGGAAAAAGTTCACCTTAAACCCCCGTTTCTTACGATTACATATTTCCAGCTCTGATTTTCCCCAGTTAGACGAAACTGATGATACAACAGTCATAACACGATTTGTATTATTTTTCTTACTCATGCGAATCCTTCCTTCTGTCTTACTCGGCGATCTAATAGACGCCGGTTTCTTATGATAATTCTCACGTGTGTCAAATAAGGACAAACGTTATGGATTTTTTTCCATTGACTGAATAAATCCTCAACCCCATTTTTTTTCGTGTATATTTGGGTTCAATCTCAGCATTTTGAAACTGATCCAGTCTCATGGCAAGAAGTCGTGCGTAAGATTGCCTTTTAGGAGTCAGTTGCTCTCTCGAAGCAATCGGTCTCTCATAAACCCTTCGAATAGTGGAGCAGCACGAGACATTGCAGGAGTAATATGGGGTTTCTGTGACAAGGTTTCTTCGTTTTGTTCCAGCATTAATCGCCTCATTGCTTCTATGTGTTCCAAGTTTGTCTGTGGCGTGGGAATTCGCCATTGACTCAGCTTTGTTGAACTTTCGTTACATCTATGCCTCTCAGGCCGGGCCTAATGGATTCTTCGGTCCTTTCAATACAGACAATAGTTCAAAGGCAGGTGACTTGGCCCCACTCAATGGTTGGTTCCAGAGAAAAATGTTGTCAGGAACCACTGCCGAAACTTCTTTCACTCGGTTTTCCATCTTTCCTACGTTGAAACTCAACAAAGCGGTAGAAGTCCACGGCACATACAGGATAGGTTCGGACACCACAAACAACCTTACATCCATACAGTATCCAGATCTTGAGAATGTAATTTCTTACGGAAGATGGACCAGGTTGTGGGTTAGTGTGGATACCCCGCTCGGGAAAATATATTATGGGAGGCGAGGTTTTCAGCAAGGGTGCGGGCTACAATTCAGCAGCGCCGAGACAGCCGAAGACATTTTCGAAAGTGGACGCAGGGCAGTAGAAATATTTCAGTTGGAAAGTTATTCAGGTCCTTTCACTATTGGGGCGGGCTTCTATCCTTGGCGACTAGGCAGTAAAGATTATTGGAACATCGAGGATCAAAACGCCGCACGCTCTACACATGTGTTGGGGTATTTTAGGTACGCCGAGGGGATGATCGACGCCGGGCTAGGCGGCTTCTACTTCGCTTTTCATGAAGGGCCGGAGTCTCAGCAGACGGTTTCAGCGCGGCGGTCCTATACGCCACGATACACCAGCGCTACAGAGGGTTGGTTATATTTGAAATACAACAATGGACGGCTTTTTTTGAATACTGAAGCCGATTGGTACTATCGAACAATAAAATATGAAAAGACTGTGGATGGGACTCTTCCTGGACCGGCCTACGATATGAGCGGTTTAGTTTCGGGTTATTATCTCCCCCCTTACACGGAATCGTGGAGATACATGGCCGAATTCGGCGGTTATTATGGGCACATGAAGCTCAGT
>JAZDKD010000449.1:0-8067 GCA_043803345.1 Pseudomonadota bacterium | reverse complement strand
TGGTTATTGTTTCTTGATTAGAAGGGGGGCTAATGCTAAATTGTCATCTACATTGTGAAACAAGATGGAGCGCAAATTGAAATGACTTCCATTCCGGGCTTTTCGGGTGGTCATTGCCTTTTGCGTTTATTTGGGTTCTTGCTGAGAATGTAATCTCATATGAGGAGACGGCGTGATGGATCTAAATTATGTGAGAACAACATGCCCCTACTGTGGATGTGGATGTGAACTCCTGTTGGAAACTTTTGACGGAAAGATTAAGTCCACAATACCTTCCAAATCAAACAGGATGAACCAGGGAAAACTTTGCATAAAGGGTTGGAATGTACATGAGTTTGTTCAAAGTCCCGAACGTCTAAAAAAACCCCTACTCAGAAAAGACGGCGTTCTTGAGGAGGTTTCGTGGGACGAAGCTCTCGACTTCACAGCCATGAAATTGCAGGAGATCAAGGCCAAGCATGGTGGAGACAGTATGGCCTTCCTCACTTCCGCAAAATGCAGCAACGAGGAGAACTATCTTTTTCAGAAGTTCTGTAGAGTGGGGTTCGGAACCAACAATATAGACCATTGCGCACGTCTTTGACACTCCTCTACGGTGGCAGGTCTTGCCGCCGCTTTTGGAAGCGGAGCCATGACGAACTCGATTCCCGAGATTGAAAATGCCGACTGCATTTTTATCATAGGCTCGAACACTACGGTAGCCCATCCACTCATTGCATATCGCATATACAGGGCAAAAGAGAAAGGCGCCAAGATAATAGTAGCCGATCCCAGAAGGATTCAAGTTACTAAAGTTGCCGACATTCATGTTAGGCAGAAGCTCGGTTCAGATGTGGCGTTGTTAAATGGCATGATGAATGTCATCATTTCAAAGAATCTTCATGACAAAAGTTTCATTGAAGAACGAACCGAAGAATTTGACAAGCTTGAAGAAACCCTAAAAAACTATCCGCCCGAAAGAGTATCAGAGATAACAGGGGTTTCCAAAGACGATATCGAAAAAATGGCCGTCATGTTCGCGTCATCAGAAAAATCGACAATTCTGTATGCCATGGGGATTACGCAACATTCACATGGCGTTGACAACGTCAAGTCCCTGGCCAACCTTTCCATGTTGACCGGAAAGATCGGCAAGGAATCCTGTGGCGTCAACCCCTTGCGTGGTCAAAACAACGTTCAGGGGGCTTGTGACATGGGTGGTCTTCCCAACGTTTATCCAGCTTACCAGTCCGTAATTGACGAAAATAATCATAAAAAATTCGAAGACGCTTGGAACGCCCAACTATCTTCCAAGGTAGGATTGACCATCATGGAGATGATGTACGGTTTGGAAGACGGCTCAATCAAATCAATGATGGTCCTTGGAGAAAACCCTCTCGGTAGCGACCCGGATGTCAGGCATGTGAAACATGCTCTTGAGCAGGCCGAATTCCTTGCTGTCATCGACATATTTCTGACGGAAACCGCCAAGATCGCTGATGTGGTATTTCCCGCAGCCTCTTTTGCTGAAAAGGATGGAACATTCTCAAATACTGAAAGAAACGTCCTGAGGATTCGAAAGGCAATCGACCCACCGGGAGAAGCTCGAGCTGATTGGCGTATAATATGTGACATATCGACGCGTTTCGGTTTGCCCATGAGTTATGAATCTCCCGAAGAGATTTTTGACGAGATAGCGAAAGTTACGCCCAGTTACGCCGGCCTCAGCTATGAGCGGCTGGAAAGCGGCGGTATTCCTTGGCCGTGTCCTTCCAAAGATCACCCGGGAACGCCAGTTCTGCACAAAGAGAGATTTACCAGAGGCAGAGGATTGTTTCACGCTCTTGAATACAGGCCCCCTGAGGAGCTTGCCGATGAAGAGTTCCCTCTGCTTCTAACCACTGGAAGATTCTTTCCGCATTATCATACAGGGACAATGACCCGTAATTCGCCGACACTAGACAACGAGATGCCTGAAGGACACATCGAGATTCACCCTTACGACGCCCAGGATCTTGAACTGAGAAGCGGCGAGGATATTCGCATCGTTTCGCGTCGTGGTGAGGTCATCACTAAAGCGTTGGTCACGGACGTGGTGGAGCCCGGAACAATATTCATGAGCTTCCATTTTATGGAGGCCAACGCCAACGAGCTTACCAATCCGGCCCTGGATCCCATTTGCAAGATACCGGAATATAAGGTTTGCGCCGTTAGAGCAGAGAAGATTGGTCCTTCGGCCGAAACGGAATTAAAAATGGCGGCAAATGCGTAATCTGGGGCCGATACCGCCCGACCTAACTTGTGAGTCGGGCGAACATTTGTATTAGAGACAAGTGTCCGTTCCTCCGGATGTTTTTGGGGTTATTTGCGTCGCCCCGTGTCCGAAAAAATTGAACCTTCCCGCCCTTGCGTAGGTCACTACATCCAACCCAGCCTGCATAGCCATGGAAACGGCGGTAGCGCTTGCGCTAGACCTCGAAACAATGATTGGAAATCCGGCTCTGACAGCTTTTGAAACAGCCTCTGAAGTTATTCTGCCGGTTGTCAGCAAGATTTTGGAGTCTGTATTCAATCGATTCATAAAACAATAACCGATTATTTTGTCGATGGCGTTATGTCTGCCTATGTCTTCTAGAATAGGCCCCGTCTCGGTCAGAGAGCCTACAGCCGCAGCGTGAGTGCCTCTCGTGATGCTATAGATTCCTTTGTAAGAATCCACATCCTTCATCCTTTTGGATATAACCTCCGCCGGGATGGTTATTCTTGAGCTAATTCTAGGAGCGAACTTGGCGGCCGTCTCAACTGAAAAAGTGATGCCGCCAGCGCACCCGGAAGTTAACATACCCTTCTTTCTGACTCTATCTAGACGGTCTTCAGGCACATTTATTTCCATAGAAACTATTCTGCTGGCCTTATCCACTCTTAGTTGAACTATTTCTGACTGTTCAAGAAGAACCCCTTCAGAAACCATGAAACCAATAAAAAGCTCTTCAAGATGAATGGGCAGAGTTGATATGGAGAGGATTTCATAATCATTTATAAATAGTGTGTATGGAATTTCTCTTGCCATATGAATTGACCTTGGCGTTGGAAATCCATCCATAAATCGTGTAGCTTCGAATTCTTGAGCAAGTTCCGGGCTGATAACCGGATCATCATCTTTCCCTGAAATCATAAGGCTCCTGTCCACATTCTGGGCCATCGTGATCGTTCTCGGTGTTATCTGGAAACACCGATTCAGCCGACTTTTTCAAATCCCCAAAAAGTTCTTTGAACTGGGTATCGGTAAATTTTTCGCACCTGTTGCGTAGTCTGAGGTAGGCCCACAACAACTCCAGCCCTTCTCTGGTAAGTTTCGTGCCTTCTTTAGTAGCCGAGACAAGCTTGAATCCGCATCGTTCTTCAGTGGCGCGAATTTTTCCCCATACCGCCCTGAAAGGCTGTTTGAGTTTTTGCGCCGCCTTGTTCATGGAACCAAGCTCCATTATGGCCTCCAAAATTTTTAGGCGGCCAGTTCCAATTACAAGTTTGCCCTGATCGTTTTCAATCCAAATCTTAGATCTCACACAAAAATTCATTGTGGCCTCTGGACCTTGGATCAGAAACTTAATTCTGGAATCTATCACAATCTATGGCGCCGATTCCCAATTTATTATTGTCATAATTTGAGGAAGGTTGCAACCGGCGGTCTCCAATGATGAAATGGCGGCCCCGTTCGAAAAAAGTTTCCACTACTGGTCTTGGCTCTTGAAAAGGGTTTCTAAGCTACATGCTTTATGCTATTGAGCCACTTATCGTCGCCAAGCCGGGGAGGTCGAATGTCAAGAACCAGAATGAAGATCGCCGTACTTTACGGAGGAATATCAGCCGAACACCAAGTTTCCATGAGGTCCGCCGCGTCAGTTTGCGCAGCTATTGACAGGAAAAAGTTTGAAGTAATTCCTGTTTATATCTCAAGTAATGGCTCATGGCACGCTAGGGCGGATGACAATAGTTCGTTCGAACGGACCGAATCTCTGTCTCAAGACCAGAGGTTAGTTTTGTCCCCTGACCCTCAACATGGTGGATTTCTGGTCAACATACAACAAAATTGTTTTGAAAAATTTCCTGTTGACATTGTTTTCCCCGTCTTGCATGGGACTTTCGGCGAGGACGGCACGGTTCAGGGGCTTCTGGACCTGGCCGGAATTCCATACGTTGGTTGCGGAACTCTGGCTTCAGCCGTAGGGATGGATAAGATTGTGATGAAAGCCGTCTTCAGAGACTGTGGGCTGGCGGTTGGGCCGTGCTCTTGGTTCTACAGATCCCATTGGAAGAAGCGCCCGGATTTCATTTTGGAAGGTTTAAGAAACAGGCCGCTGCCTCTTTTCGTAAAACCGGCCAATTTAGGGTCGTCCGTAGGCATTTCAAGGGTGGACTCGTTTTCTGACCTGCCAAAAGCTATTGATATAGCCTCAACGTATGATCGCAGGATCCTGGTTGAAGACGCAATTTATGGACGGGAACTCGAAATTAGTGTTCTGGGAAACGAAGATCCCGTGGCCTCAATTCCGGGAGAGGTTATTTCTCATGCCGTTTTCTATGATTATGACGAAAAGTACCTTCACGACACGGCCGAACTTATTATACCGGCACAGTTGACCCAGGATGAAATATTAATAGCTCAGGACGCGGCATTGAAAGCTTATACGGCTCTTGACGGAACAGGACTAGCTCGAGTGGACATATTCCTTACCCCTAACAAACAAGTTGTGATTAATGAGATAAATACCCTACCCGGATTTACCTCAATCAGCATGTATCCCAAATTGTGGGAAGCTGCGGGACTCGAATACGGAAAACTTATCGACCGACTAGTAGAATTGGCGCTGGCTAGATATCTTGACAGGAAAGCCACTTTGACCAACAGAAGTCTACCATGAAGGCCATGATTTTGACAGCGGGCAAAGGAACGCGGCTACTACCTTTGACACAGGAAAGAGCCAAACCCGCTGTGCCTATAATGGGCAAACCTCTCATAGCGATTATCCTGAACAAACTCAAGACCATGGGGATCTCTCAATTCAGACTCAACCTTCACACCCTGCCAGAAAGTATAATAGAAGCCATCCGAGCATTCCCGGAGATTGCTTCCAATGTTTCATACTCTTATGAACCAACGATACTTGGAACAGGAGGAGGACTTTGCCAAAACAAGTCTTTTTTCTCCGAAGACACATTTGTCATGGTGAACGGTGACATCATTTTCGATTTCGACATTCGACCAGTTATTGACTTCCACATAGATAACGGAGCGCTCGCCACGCTTGCCCTGTTTCCTCAATCCTCTCCTTTTAGTTACACTCCGATAAGATTTGACTCCCACAATGTAATCCATTCCTTTCCTCGGTTCAAAGACCACGCGAGCAGTGGTGAAGCAGCATATGTTTTTACTGGAATTACCGTTTTGTCGCCTGATATCTTTGGATTTATTAGGACTGGTGTTTTCTCAGACATAGTTTCAGAAGCATACGAACCTGCTATCGAAAAGGGTTTGAAAATTTGCGGCTATCCAGTCAACGGATATTGGAATGATATCGGCGTCCCATCCCGTTATCTTTCTGCCCAGCGTGACCTTTTTGTACGTTGGGGCATTGCTTCCTCGCATATCTTTTCCAGGGGCGCCTCCGTTATGGAACCCGAATTGATCGGACCAAATGTTTCGATTGAGACCGGTTGTGTAATAGAAGTAGGCTGTGAAATTAAAGACGCCATTCTGTGGGAAAATTGTCATGTCAGGAAAGGGTCGATCATAAGCCATTGTGTTCTTGGACAAAATGTGGTTGCCGCAGGTCACTTGGAGAACCTCGTTGTGACAACTTATGGAGAAGCGCCCATTGATTGACGACAGTTATGTTAAGGAAACGGTTGGAAGTGTGGCTTGTGATTTAGGTCATGTTTCCAGAATTGAGAAACTTGCAGGAGACGCTTCCACTAGGACTTATTACAGGATTTTCTTCCAGGACGGACAAACAGCCGTTGCAATGGTCTCGGAAAACCCGGGTTCCAACGAAGAATCGCTGTTTCTGCATATCCAAAAGTATCTGGAAGACTTGGCCTTACCAGTCCCAAAAATTTTTTCCCACAACCTCACAACAGGAATAGTGATTCTTGAAGATCTCGGAGATAATCTCCTGGAATCAGTAATTTCCAGTATGGCGGACTATGAAATCTTTGGCGTCTATAGACTTGCTCTTGATGCGCTGCTGAATCTTCAGAGGACCACATCTAGAAGCCAATTACGCTGTTCTGCGTTCGGGTTGGCGTTTGATGAAAACAAATTAATGTGGGAGATGGGCTTCTTTATGGATCATTTTGTTCGAGGATGGGCTAACAAGGAAATTGGAGAATCGGCTGTATTGGAGATGACAAGGTTCTTCAGGAAAATTTGCTCGGAACTTTCAGATGAACCGCGTGTTTTCACCCACCGTGACTATCACTCGAGAAATCTTATTCTAAAGAATAATCGTTTCTTCATGATTGATTTCCAGGACGCTA
Organism: Pseudomonadota bacterium; assembly: GCA_043803345.1. Taxonomy (GTDB): domain Bacteria; phylum Desulfobacterota; class Desulfomonilia; order Desulfomonilales; family Desulfomonilaceae; genus CAJBEZ01. The sequence goes on along the minus strand of JAZDKD010000449.1, from coordinate 1,551 downwards.
GGCTGGGTCCGGTTCAATACGATCTGGCGTCATTGCTGCGGGATTCGTATGTTTCACTATCCGAAAAATTAGTTGAGGAACTTCTCAAGTATTACATGGAACATGCTGATTACCTCGTTAATGATGATTCAGAACATTTTCGCCGGATTTTTGACCTAATGTCTATCCAGCGCAATATCAAAGCATTAGGAACATTTGGATACCAAGCATCTATCCGGGGTTCCCTACGGTATTTGTCATCAATTCCGCGCACAGCGAGCAACATATCGAGGAATCTTTCAAAGTATTCTGAATTCAAAGATTATTTGCCTGTCTTCGAAGATTACGTTCTTTACCCTGCCACTCGTTGACACCTAATTAAATCATGTGATTATAAGTTACCTGGACTAGTTTACTATAAATTACATTAATTTCTTATTGTAAATTAATGTAATAAATGATATATTTAATCCAGAAAGATTAAGACCAATTTTTTTGATCGGAAGAATGCTTATGAAAACATTTGTTAAAGCGTTCGCCGTGGTGGCCACCATTTGGATTGGCGTATCGATGGCTGAGGCTCAGCAGACTTTAGACGCGTTGACTCAGATCGACAAACTCAAAACAACCATTGAAACTCAAATAGAGCGTATCAAAAGCGCACGAGATTTGACGGACAATCAGCTTTCCTTGGCTCGTCTGCGAATAGGTGAACAGATCGAACGTTCGGAGCAGGATCTGGCCCTTCAAATGGAGCAGTTGGAACGTCTCAAGGAACAGCTTCAGGAACAAAAAACGCTGGCAGATCAGGCGGCTACTCGTATCAAGACCGACGTTTTGACAATTTCCACAACGGCTCTAGGTAATATTGACGACCAGTTAAATCAAACAGCCAATCTTCTGGACCGTATGAAGAAAATTCGTGAGGAGATAACAGGCCAGAGAAACTTGCTGGAATCTATGAACTCTGCGCCAACGGCCCCTACAGGATCAAGTTCTGAAACATCAGTTTCTGCGATAGCGCCCGAAGTGACATCGCCAATCAGTCTGGACCAGGAAAGCCCCGTCCCATCGGTAACGGTGAATCCAGGAACAACGACCCCAACGACTCTAGACTCGCCCACACCGACTACTTATGGAGGCGGTTGACCTTACGCCAAACAAGCGTCTAGTTAGACGTTTCTTTACAACGACAGCTAATCATACCCCTTAAATTTCGGGGAGTCTGTTCATATTTGAACGGGCTCCCCATTTTTTTGTAGATTTTTTTTGGTGAGCGGGATTTTTCCTTTCGAAAAAAAGAAACTGTAAATTGTCTGGGTTACTTTAAATCCTATTTTACTCTAAATGCGCGTCTGGGCTGTGGTGTTCAATTTCATATTCTTTTAATTTATTTTGTAGCGTCCTTCTTGTAATTCCGAGTTCCGCCGCGCTTCGAGTCCTGTTTCCATCATTATGTTCCAAGGTCACGAGAATCAGTTCCTTCTCCATTTCACGAATTGTCAACCCGGGCCTAATTCCTTCCCTGACCTTCCCAGGCAGTGGCCCTGCAACCGCCTGAGCTATGGGTTC
>JAZDKD010000448.1:0-3451 GCA_043803345.1 Pseudomonadota bacterium | reverse complement strand
ACCCCCGAAGCCATTCAACAGTGGAACAAGGCTAAAGGCTCAATCATCGGACTTTTTCATGTTACTTGCTGATCTCAAGCAATCGAACATGAAGCATAGACATTCATTTGATCTGCCCACCAAAATCGGACTATATTCAGAGAATTTTAGACAGAAATCTAACTTTAAATGGAATATAAATTGTCACAATTAAGGTTCATCCGGTTCTTGCGTCTTTCCTGAAGTCAGTAAAACGTCGCCCTTGAAGAAAATGCTTGATTTCAACCAGAAATAAATAGCGTGATTTGGTGGAAAATGTGATACATTTGATCTACTTTTTGAGGTGGTAGTGCCAACGGATAAATACTTGAAATAATGCGTCACAACCAAAAGCAAGGCGGTAAACGGAGAAAACAAACATCAATCTGTATATCGGGAGAAACCGGCCTATTCGACTCTAATCAAATGATTCGTGAATAAGAAGCTCATCTCTTTGATCAAGGAGATAGAATCCAATAAAGTTATCTGAGGGCCTTGCCATGATAGGCTTCTGCAGGCACTGTAACCATTTCTCCCTCCTATTAAACAAAAACAAGATATGCCTGAGTTGTCAGTACCCAACGAAAATCAGAAGAACGGCCAATCAACCTCTCGACCTTGATATTATGGACCGGGGACACGGCATTGTGTCCGATGGACCGGACCTTTCAAAAGAAGATTTTTTTGAAGGCGGATCTTCCGGGGGCGGAGGCGCATCTAGAAATTTCTCCTCCGATGATTCCCACCCGGATTCGTCCTCTTCTAATGACACGACCTGCGATTCAGGTGGTGATGATTCTGGCAGCGACTCTTCATCGGATAGTGGAGGGTCTGACGATTAAATCAGATAAGGAGAGAAAAAATGAGCCATCCCGCCAAGAGTGTATTCGCATTCGGAATCTATTTAGTCGGCTTGGGCGCTATTCTGGTAGTGACGCCCAATACTCTATTCGCTTTGTTTGGCCTTCCAGGTACCAGCGAAGTCTGGGTTCGAGTAGTCGGAATGTTAGTACTCCTCATCGCGTTCTATTACATCAAAGCGGCACGCAAGGAACTGACCGACTTTTTCCCATGGACTGTCTGTGCCCGTTCATCGGTCATTGTCTTTTTCATTGTTTTTGTGCTGTTGGGTTTTGTCAGCCCAATTCTGATTCTGTTTGGGGTGGTGGACTTATTGGGGGCCGTTTGGACTGGCTTGGCACTGCGCTCTCCAAGAGCCACTTAATGGCACGAACACCAGATATACCGCTGGCGAAAGTTTGGCTGGCATTCATTTTGCGCATATCTTCAAAGCACAGGGCAAGGGCTAATCGAGTAGCCGGGGGGCTCCCTCAGCCCATACACTACCCGGCATGAGGATCCGCGCTTGTGGGTGTTTTCGGCAAGGACAACTTCCTGAACTGTTGTTTTTCTGAATTAGTTCATCTATGCTACATTTCAGACGGATAGCATAAAGTCGTCAACTCCTTGCCGTCTATCTTCACCCTATAGAGCCGGTCAGGCACACCTGGCCATTCTGAGCTCCGCCCAGAAAAAGAAGCTGGGTTAATTTCACCCGCTTAATCCCTTAATCCCCCTCCAGCACAGTTCATTGAAATATCGTCCCCCAGCACCGGAGGCATTACTGCACTGAAAGACATAAAAAAATGCAGAACTCTAACTCTGAATGTGGTACATGTTCTGGGGGCAGGTCAGTATTAATCTCGGTTAAGGGTTCGGAGCTAACAAACCTGTAAAGTGATGCCTATCTCGATAAAGAACAGAGAGATATTGCAAGCAGTTACGTGATAAAGGAGGGGGACCGTGACAAAACTTGAAGGCCGGACAGCCATTGTAACCGGGGCTAGTCGTGGAATAGGAAAAGCCATCGCTCTGGCATATGGACAGGAAGGAGCAAATGTTGTGGTTACCGCTCGCACAACGACTGCACTGCACGAATTGGTAGGTAAACTAGAGAAAATGGGTATTAGAGCTCTCGCTGTGACTGCCGACCTAGGCGTCGAGAATGATATCCAGTCGATTGCTGCTGCTGCCTTGGAGAGCTTCGGACGGATTGACATTCTGGTCAACAATGGGGGAATGATCCATCCTCCTTTTCATTTGGTGGACTTCGATCCGCGTATGTGGCGTCAAGTGATCGACGTGAATCTGACCGGTTCTGCGCTCATGGCACGAGCAGTTCTACCAACCATGATGGCGCAGAAATCGGGGAAAATTATTAATATCTCCAGCATTGGCGGGCGCAAAGGCGCCAAAGGGCGCTCCGCGTACCGTGCGAGCAAGGCGGCGCTGATCAGCTTGACCGAGAGTGTGGCCGCCGAAGTGAAGGAATACGGCATCGACGTCAACTGCATTCGCCCTGGCGGAGTGGATACGGAAGGATACCGAGAGGCGTTTGGTAATCGGAGGCGAGAGGACAAACCGAAACTCATCTTACCCGAAGAGATTGCCGCACTGGCCCTCTTCCTGGCTTCAGATGACAGCTCCGCCATTACAGGAGCGGCCATCGATGCTTTCGGCAACTACAACCCTCTATTTGCTTAGCCGCAACGCCCGTGGGCCAACGGATACATGGTTAAAACAATGTGGAGTTATCCGGAAACTTCAGAATAATTTGGTAGACCTGAAAAAAAACGGTATTTATACTATAAAAATGAAGAAAAGATATTTATATTCGCTATTATTTGGGGAAAGGCTCGAGGCGCCAGACAAGTACCTAAAATTAGTGGAACAGAGCGGAGACGGGCGGCAGCGCCGCAAGTTGATCCGATCACTTTGCTCTCTTTTTATCCGTAATCCTCGGTTCTGATCAAAACTCATCACCAAACAGTTGTAGGTGAAGACAGCGTTTGTTTGTTTATTCATAATATTCAAATGTCATTTTGTGAAAGAGTGAGTCTGTCTGAAGGGATTTATTAACTTTTCAAGTTGAAAGTACGCATCGACCGGATAAACTTGATATCGGGACAAAGCCGCTCAGCGGCTACCATTTGAATACGGAAAGAATGTTTGAAAAATCGTCGGTCCAGACATTAACCGTTTCTCGAGATTCGATTTTCTTCCAGGCATTGCTCCGGGAAAGGCCGCCGAAGTCAGTTTCCTTTCTGGCAAGCAGCACCCAAGTAGTGCCGTATTTCCCGATTTCATCATCTTCTTCGTCGTCGCAGAGCCTGCCTGCTAAACCGCTTTCATCCGCCAGCTTCGCCAGCACTGGAGCGAGGTTTACATATTTGTTCGAGATATGAATCAGCAGAACCCCGTCTTTGCGCAGCTTCGAAAAATAAAGGTTGACTGCCTCTTTTGTAAGGAGATGCAGCGGGATGGCATCCGAGCTGAACGCGTCCAGGATGATGATGCCGTAAGAGTGGGGAGGCGCCTTCTCCATGGTCAACCGGGCGTCCCCCAGGATGACCTTCCAGTTGGCTTTGCACTC
>JAZDKD010000447.1:0-2436 GCA_043803345.1 Pseudomonadota bacterium | reverse complement strand
GAAATCTCGGTTTTTAAAACTGTTCCTCTACTCTTTTTGTTAATTTGGCTTTTTCATAGCTCTGACATCTCCTTCCATTCGTTATTGATAAACCTGAGACAATGCTTTTTCGTAACGATAATCCGGCAATAGTATGGGGCTTCTTATCCCACGGTCCAGCCCCTTGTCATCGACTTCTTTATTGTACTTCATTAAGTGATCCAACGTTATTTCCCCAAACTCGGTTTTCGAACAGGCTTCTGCCGCATCAATTCCAGCTCGTCTCCCAAAAACGAAAATATCAATCAGGGAGTTGCCGCCAAGGCGATTTCGCCCGTGCACACCGCCTGCTACCTCACCTACCACGTACAAATTTTCTACTGAAGACTGACCTTCAGCATCCGAAAGAAAACCACCATTCTGGTAATGCTGAGCTGGATAGATGAGAATCGGCTCTCTTTCTATATCAATATTATATTGCATATACTGATGATGTAGGTGCTTAAGGTATTTCTTTATAGTTCCCTTGCCTTTAACGATATCAATGACTGGAGCATCCAGCCAAACGCCCATCATACCTGTTGGAGTCAACACGCCATTATTGTTCTGAGTAATTTCACGAATAATGGCTGCAGAAACCGTGTCCCGCGTCTCTAATTCGTTGATGAATCGCTCACCATTTGCATTTACCAGATGGGCGCCTCTACCTCGGAGACCTTCAGAAACCAAAAAACCAACAAGCTGTTCAGGATAGGCGCCTCCTGTTGGGTGAAACTGTACGGAATCAATATAAGCCAAACGCGCTCCCGCCCGATACCCCACCACTATCCCGTCCGCGGTGGCTCCATAATGGTTAGTCGTTGGAAATTTGTACAAATGTAGGCGGCCCAATCCGCCAGTAGCCAAAATGGTCTTCTTGGCCTTTATAATGAAAGGTTTTCTTGTTTCAATATCCATAAATACAGCACCGGTACAACGCCCCTCTCTGTCGAGAAGCAATTCGACCACGGGAGAAAATTCCAGAACTTCGATACTCCGGTTACGAATTTCATCTCTAAGGGTTTGCATGATTGACAGCCCGGTATAATCCCCAACAGAGTGAACTCTTGGCCTACTATGCCCTCCTCCAAGGCGAAATGTAGCTTTGGGAACGCTGCCATCCGGCTCCTTATCGAATGGAACACCCAAAATCTCCAGCCATCTCAAAATACGGGGACTGTCCATAGAGAGAGTCTTGACAAGCTCCGGCACATTTGTAAAACTCCCGCCACCCATCGTGTCGATATAGTAGCGGGTAGGGGAATCTCCCGGCGAAACGCAGGCGTTAATACCACCTTCCGCCATGATCGTGTTAGAGTCACCGAATCTGAGTTTTGTTGCCAACAGGACATTTGCTCCATGTTGGTGAGCAAAATAAGCTGCTGTGGCGCCACCCCCACCACCACCCACGACAAGCACATCGACACTATGTTTGACCGTAGTCAAATCGATCTCGTCGGGATCAATTAGACTTCTGGCTTCCAAAATATCGCATAATTCACAAGGAACTAAGATACCCTCATCCACTCCTAAGGAAAGTTCACGTTTCCGTCCCGGTTGGTAATCAGGATGAAACCCTCTGATAAAATCTTCCTTTTCGGTTGATGATAGAATTAGAATTTCTTGACGAAGCCTTGCATCTCTCGTCTTTTCTAACTTGATCACAGATTCTCTTAGAGTATCAAAGTATGCCATAGTACTATTCTCCAGTTGCATAGAACATAATCAATCAACCTTGCTACCTATATACATATGTATATAAGCATGTCAAGTAAAAAATTCTCCACTGAGTATCGCCGGGACAATGGTCATAATAATAATCTTCACATCGGTCGTCTGCGTGAATTCCGCCATGAGTGTTCTTCCGGCAAGCCTGCGTGAAAAATCGTGACGGATGAGTTACCATCGATTATCCAGCCTAAGAATGATAACCGATGGATCAGCAATTCATACCCAGGTACTGTCAAGTTCTTTGTGTAAAATATTCATAGGCCAATTCTTTGAAGAAAGATAGGTTCTTACACACTTTTCCTACAGGGTTCGACCTCCAATGCATCTCCGTTTTCAAGGAGATGTAGGCCAAGATCCGATAACAGGCGATCTCCCCAGCTACGATCTCCATGACCTTGGTCCGACGTCTGAACTCTTTGTTGAGCTGCTCCATTATGTTGGTCATCCTTAACAAAATCCATTCCTCCCGGTCATCGCATGTCAATCTCCATTATTATATTGATCAAAATTTGTATTTCTGTGCAAGAATGTTACGAAGGCGGGCTTCTCATGTCAAGGATATTTTATCAATGTTGTCAACAAACCCGGGCAGTTTACGTGTTACTGACAAGGTCGTCGAAATTTCTTGACGCGCTATCTCCGCCCTATTATACTTGCACCGTTTAAAAGTTGAAAAAGTAAGTCGTT
>JAZDKD010000446.1:0-8729 GCA_043803345.1 Pseudomonadota bacterium | reverse complement strand
CGAAAAAAATAATAAGAGCGTCATTTATGTTTACCTCAGAATCTCTAGTAAAGATGATCCGATTCCCATATTGCCTCACAGTTATCAATCTCAAATCAGGAATTGGAGATAGCCTTGCTATGAAATCCCCCGCTGCCAGATGCCACGGATAAATCTCTCGGAGTGATGTGAGATCGAAAAAATAGGTAAGTATGTAAGCGACTCTTTCAACAATCTTGACCGCTACGTTTTCTTTAATCTCGCTATACCCATTATCTGTGTCCCAAAGTGTGAAAACGGCTCTCTTTCCAGGGACTGACCTTGAGACATGAAATTCATGATAGCCGGTGAACCACTCACCCAGAAATATCAAGTTAGGTGATTCGGTAATGATTGAACTATGATCCGATGAATCGCTTATGAAATGGACTTCGGGAATAAATCTTTGATTGCGAATGGTTCCCAAAAATCTCATCAAATCATAATCCTGCCTAATTCTGGAAATTCCTCGATCAGTCAATGCGACATTCGCTACAAACCAAAGTTGAGCGTTTCCAATGTGAACTCTAACTGAGGCCGGGAAATAATCGGCGCCTCTTTTTTCAGCAACCAGATCTATCAACTGGATTTCTATATCTGAGTGCAGGGACTTTTGCCTTACAACTTCTTCAAATTCTTCGAAGCGCTCGATAATAAAAGTCTGTATTGCTTTGAAATATGACTGGTAAGTAATGTAACCAGTGTTGAGGAAAGAGGAATCTCTGTATATTGGCAAAGCGCTGTTTAATAATTCAGGATGGAAAACTCGTGTTTGTGAATCTGCAGATGACAGCATGAAACGAAAATCTGGCGTTTTGGTTGACATATTTTAATGGATACAATGCATTTGACATCGACAAGGAATATAGCCCAGTTTTTAGCTGCGCTTTTTTCATAGCTTCGAGTTGATATTTTAGTCTCTATTCACAAGAATGTGAATAGAGACATCCATTTTTGCCGGGCAAATGGCAAAGCGCCTTATATTGCCTTGTCTTCATGAAATTTCCCGAAAGTTTGATTCGAGTTGAACCATTCCCCGACTTGAGTTAATGAGAAGTCCAAGAAGATGTTATTTACTAAAAATGTTGGGATTTTTTTCTTGACTTGATGAAGCCATTTGCATTAAATTTTCTAGAATCTTCAATTCGGTGGCCTTTTTCATTCATGCTCAATAAATTCGCCGGTTCCATTACATTTTAAATCAGCATGAGGAACTTGAACAGTCGGGTTTACCGGCGTTTTTTTTTCTGGTCACTCGAATAGATTATGATTAATCGGAACTAAGAAGACCCAAGTAGAGAGGAGGAACCTTTAATGGGAAAACACAAAACCCCTATGCTTGATGATTTGGAGAAGGGACCGTGGCCCAGTTTTGTTTCTGATATCAAGCAGCAGGCGGAAAACGGAAAACACATTCTTAAAGAAGCTCCTGATGATTTACTAGGAGTAATGGAATTGTCTTACAAGGACAAAGTTACCCATTGGAAACATGGTGGAATCGTTGGCGTATTCGGTTACGGCGGCGGGATCATCGGACGTTATTGCGATCAGCCTCAAATGTTTCCCGGTGTAGCGCATTTTCATACGGTGCGCGTAAATCAACCTTCCAGCAAGTTCTATACGGCTAAGTATCTCAGAGAGCTTTGTGATCTTTGGGAACGCCATGGCAGTGGTCTCACCAATATGCATGGATCCACCGGTGACATCGTGTTCTTGGGAACAACAACTGATCATCTTGAACCCTTGTTCTTTGAAATGACTCATGAACTTAACCAGGATCTCGGCGGATCCGGATCGAACCTCAGGACCCCTGAGTGCTGTCTAGGTCAGTCCAGATGCGAATTCGCTTGCTATGACACTCAGGAAGCATGTGACAATCTCACTCATGAGTATCAGGATGAGCTTCACAGACCGGCTTTCCCCTACAAGTTTAAGTTTAAGTTCGATGGTTGCCCGAATGGTTGCGTGGCATCCATTGCGCGCTCGGACATGTCTTTTATTGGCACATGGAGAGACAACATCCGCATCGACCCGGCAGCGGTCAAGGCGTATGTAGGTGGAGAGCTTGCTCCTAACGCAGGCGCTTATTCAGGTAGAGACTGGGGAAAATTCGATATCCAGAAGGAAGTTGTTGACCTTTGTCCCACAGGCTGCATGAGATGGGATGGATCCAAGCTAGAAATCAATGACAAAGAATGCGTCCGCTGCATGCATTGTCTAAACGTTATGCCCAGGGCTCTGAGAAGAGGTCTCGACACTGGAGCGTCCATCCTTTTTGGCGCAAAAGCCCCGATCCTTGAAGGCGCACAGATGTCTACTCTGACTGTTCCTTTCATGAAAATGGAATCCCCGTTCGATGAAGTGAAAGAGCTTATCGAGAAAGTTTGGGATTGGTGGATGGAAGAAGGCAAGAACCGTGAGCGTCTTGGCGAATTGATTCAGAGGAAATCCTTCCAGGAGTTCCTGAGAGTCTGCGAACTTAATCCTGATCCAAGGATGGTTGATGAGCCAAGATCCAACCCATACATTTTCTGGAAAGAAGAAGAAGTCGAGGGTGGATGGACTCGAGACATAGACGCTTTCCGAGCGAAACATCAGAGGTAAAGGGAGGTCAACAAGATGCCTTACGATCCCAGCGAACCGTTGAAAGATAGAATTACCGATATTGGCCCCAGACATTATGGGGAATTCCTTCCACCAGTGATAAAGAACAACAAGGGCAAATGGCTTTATCATGAAATTTTACAGCCGGGCGTTCTCGTTCACGTCGCCGAATCCGGTGACAAGGTTTTTAGTGTACGTGTCGGCGGCTGCCGTTTGATGAGTGTAGAGCACCTTCGGGAAATCTGTGAAATATCCGACAAATACTGCAACGGCTATCTCAGATTCACGACAAGAAACAACGTAGAATTTCTTCTGGACGACGAATCAAAGCTAAAACCGCTTATTGACGATCTCAAAAGCCGCAAGTTCAGTGGTGGCTCTAATAAATTCCCCATAGGCGGAACCGGAGCAGGCGTCACCAATATAGTTCACACACAGGGATGGGCTCATTGCCATACACCGGCGATTGACGCTTCCGGCGTGGTCAAGGCTGTGATGGACGGAATTTATGATCAATTTGGTGACATGAAACTCCCCGCCCCAGTGCGCGTTTCGCTTGCATGCTGTCTTAACATGTGTGGCGCCGTTCACTGCTCTGACATCGCAATTCTTGGTATCCACCGTAAACCACCCATGGTCGATGGTGAGTGGATCGACAAACTTTGCGAGTTGCCCCTTGCTATAGCGGCGTGCCCGACAGGAGCCATCAAACCTGCCAAAACCGCTGACGGTAAGAAAAGTCTTGAAGTCAACGCAGAAAGGTGTATGTTCTGTGGAAACTGCTACACCATGTGCGCAGCTATGCCTTTAGCGGACGAGGTGGGAAGCGGAATAGCGATTTTGGTCGGTGGGAAATTGTCGAATAGAATCAGCAAGCCAAAGTTTTCAAAGGTGGTCATTCCATTTATACCGAATGAGCCCCCGAGATGGCCATCAACCGTTGCAGCGGTCAAGAACATCATTGATGTTTATTCCAAGGACGCTAACAAATATGAGCGACTTGGTGACTGGGCGGAAAGAATTGGCTGGGAAAGATTCTTCGAAAAAACCAATATCCCATTTACTCATCATCTAATTGATGATTACCGTTTTGCTTACACAACATGGCGGCAATCGACCCAGTTTAAGTTTTAGTCGGTGGAAAGGAGCTTTCCATGACCGAGGAAGAAGCCAAAAAAATTATCCTTGATGCGCTGCAAGGCAAATCAAAAGCCAAGTCCAAGTTCTACCTCAAGGATTTTTACGCTATGATCCCTGACATGAAGGCTAGGGAAGTTAAAAACATTGTCAACCGGATGGTCTCCGAAGGTACACTGGAATACTGGTCCAGCGGAAGCACCACCTTGATCGGTCTAAAAGGTATGGGTAAACAGCACTCAGAGGAAGATTAATATCTGATCTTTAGTGTTGTTGGACTGATCAACAAAATTGAATGGCCGCCAACAAGAGGGAGACCAATATAAAAGGTTTCCCTCTTGATCGTTGTGGTCTATACGTTTTTTCTAAAAACCAATCCGTTCCATTCACTTATCCGAAAAGCATCCTCGATGTTAGTCTTTTCATCGGAAAACTCTTCCTGAATCAAATCAAACATTGAGTCTGGTATTCCTGACAGAATCAAATAACGCCCTGAACGCGCAATAAGCTCTTTTTTGAGTCGTTTGAGGACTGGAGCCGCCAGATTTGCAACTACCAGGTCAAATGTGTGCTGAACGGCATCCAACGGACCAACGTAAAAATGTGGACGTCTGTTGTGAGCTTCAGAACGTAGATTTTCATTTAAAGCGATGTTCCTTTTAGCCAACCAGATGGCTGAAGGATCTAAGTCACAGGCCACTATAAATTCACATCCCAAAGCTTGAGCCGCTATGGCAAGCACTCCGGTGCCTGTCCCAATATCAAAGAGGGAAAGCGGTTTCTGGACGTTATGGATCTGACTGATTGTCTTTTCGAGAAGCTCTAGGGCGATCAATGTGGTGGGATGATCCCCTGATCCAAATGAGGCCCCCGGGTCAATCACAAGATTAAGGCGGTCGGGTTCTGTGCGCCAGGAGTCCCAGAAAGGGACTATTCGTAAAGAATCTCCTACATCAATAGGAGACAATCCCCCAGTCCACCATTTGCTCATAGGTTTGGATTTATATCGTCTTCTCAACTCAGGTAGCCTATCCAGGTGAATTGAAATCCATGAACAAAAATTGGAACAACTTTACTAAGGGTTGGAAATTTCATATTGCTCCTGGTGTAAGTTTTGGTCTGGATTTAGTTGAATGGCCAATCCGTGTTTCTTCTGGATTTCCTCCAGTTTTTCACTTTCCTGCTCAAACAACAATTTTACCACTTCCGGATGCGCCGTTACTTTCAAACTGGAGGAGCATCGTTCCGCAATTTGCCTGGCTATCGCTCTCAGAATTTCGTAACAAACGGTAGTCTGGGATTTCAGGAAACCCTTTCCTTCGCAATATGGACAATGTTCGCAAAGAGTCCTTGTCAAACTTTCTCTCGTTCTTTTTCTGGTCATTTGAACTAGACCAAGTTCCGAAATCTTTAGTATGTTTGTTTTTTGCTTGTCCCTTTTTAAAGCTTCCTGGAGAGCGTTAGTGACTTTTTCGCGATCTACCGGGCGGTCCATGTCAATAAAATCTACTATGATTATGCCGCCTATGTTCCTCAGACGAAGCTGATAGGCTATTTCTTTGGCCGCTTCGAGGTTTGTCTTTAAAATCGTTTCCTGAAGATTCCTCTTACCAACGAATCGACCCGTGTTAACGTCTATGGCCACGAGAGCTTCAGTGAAATCAATGTTGATGTAACCACCTGATTTAAGCCAGACTTTTCTTCCTAAGGCCTTGTTCAGCTCCATTTCTATACCAAAATGATCAAATATCGGCTCTTCCCCTTCGTAAAGTTCAACACACGGTTTAAGAGACGGCATGAATGTGTCCATGAAATCCAGGACTCTATGGCAGGTTTCGGGCGAATCCACCACAAGCCTTGTCACGTTTTCGGTAAAAAGGTCGCGGACTCCTCTCAGGCATAGATCCAAATCCTCATATATCAGGGAAGGGGCTGGAGCCATTTTTTCTTTTTCCATAATTCTTTGCCAGGTGCCTTCCAAAAAGCCAAGATCAGCTCGCAACTTATCTTCATTTTCGTGTTCACTAACCGTTCTTACTATCAACCCGCACACTGGCGGTTTTATGTTTAGGATAATGTCTTTTAGTCTTTGCCTTTCGGTTTCATTTTCTATCCGCCGCGAAATTCCCACATGGTCAACCGTTGGCATGAACACAAGATGCCTACCTGGAATCGATATGTGCGATGTTACTCTTGCCCCCTTACTCCCAAGAGGTTCTTTAGAGATTTGAACCAATATGTCTTCTCCCTCGTTGATCAGTTCCTCTATTGGTGTATTGAATTCGATCCCTTCGGCGATCCCTGTCTCTAATGCAAGTTCGTCCTGTTTCTCTGAATCGTCTTCCTCCTCTTCGTGGACTACAAGGTTCAGGTGATCCTGGGGATGATGCTGAACATCCCCAACATACAAAAAAGCGGCTCTAGGCAAGCCTATATCTACAAAAGCGGCTTGCATGCCTGGCAGCACTTTTATGACCCTCCCCTTGTAAATGTTCCCAACTATGCCTCTTTCTCCCCTTCGTTCAAGATGGATTTCTGCGACCTGACCGTCTTCGAGCAGCGCCAGACGGGTCTCCCGATCATTAATGTTCATAATTATTTCGTTCCCCATGACGGTTCCCTTCACCTAAAATGGATCACGATTCAAATTCTACCGCTGTTTTTACGATGTTCAATGACTTAGTTTCTTCATCCGTCAAATTCAGAATAGATCTAATCGCCTCATAAGGATTGACCGAACCAGACGGCGCCATTTTAATTCTCATAGTTATAATTTGGTCTGAGATGAAAATCGAAGAAATGTATTTTTTGAGATCCCTGGTTTTTCTTTTTCTCTCAGAGCCAAACGATATTATGAAACTTTCATTTTCAAAGAATTGATTCAGCCTGTCCTTGATGACATCCCCATCGAACTTGTTTGTTAAGGCTATTTCGTAAGATACCGTCTGGATCTTAGCAGACAAAGGGGGCTCATTCAATGAAGTTTCGATGATTTGAAGAGGCTTCAAACCTTCAGGGAGCTGGTCCTCCAGCAAATTGAATATTTGTCTGGCCGTAATCTTTGGTTCCTTCATGTCAAAGTCTAAATATTCCGCAAAACTTTGAACACCCAAAGCTAAAGGCGGAGAGAATCTCAATCTTGGATGTGGGTGGAACCCATGCGAAAAATCTAGACTCAGATTTGCCCTACGAAAAGTCTTCTCAAAACATCGAACCACATCCTGATGTCCTAGAAATCTCAGTAAACCAAGCTTTGAGTATTTTAATCTATATCTCTTTATGCTTGATTCTGGTTCCTGATCTTTGATTTCAGCAGGTTCAAAACCTGTTTTCCCCGAACAAGTTTTCTGAATAACTGGGGCGACCTTTTCAAAGTCACATACCCCACAACCACAACAATCGCCTGAACGGCAGTCGGAAGTTAAACCTTGGTCCAGACCCCTTAACAATTCTTCAACCAAATATTCTTTAGACACCCCCGTGTGAATGAATTCCCAGGGAAGAGGGCTATCTAATTGTCGCTCCTGAAGATATTCAGTGGGATCTACTCCAAATTCGTCGAATGATTCTATCCAAGACTGTAATTTCAATTGTTCATCCCATCCGTCAAATCTGGCCCCTTTTAAAAAAGCCCCTTCTATAACTTTTGATAGACTCGTGTCTCCTCGAGCTAGGACACCTTCGAGAAAACTTAATTTTGGATTGTGAAACTTCAGGGATATAGATTTCTTACCCAACAGATTTCGAATGATGGCCTGTCGTCGCGAGGTTTCTTCTCGTGATATCTGACCAGCCCACTGAAAAGGAGTGTGGGCTTTTGGAACAAAAGTGGAGATCGAGGCTTTGATTTTTCCAGCTCTTCCCCATCGAGAGGCCTTGAAGATTATATCAGTGATACCTTGCAGATCTTCATCAGTTTCTGTGGGTAAACCTATCATGAAATAGAGCTTGACTGACTTCCAGCCCTCACTGAACGCCGAGACAATGGCATGTTTTAGATCCTCTTCTGAGTTTCCCTTGTTTATGACGTTTCTAAGTCGTTGTGTTCCTGCCTCTGGAGCAAGCGTAAAACCGGTTTTTCTGACTTTTTTTATCTCTGCGGCTATTTCAGAATCAAACGTGTCGGTTCGTAGAGATGGGAGAGAAATTGCTATTCTTCTACCGGAAAATTCTCGATTAAATTTTCTGATTAGATCTCCGATTGTCGAATAATCTCCTGAAGACAGAGATAACAATCCGATTTCGTCCCAACCTGTGACGGATAACAGTCTTTGGGCAATGTTTAGTAGATTTTCAGTAGTGCGTTCCCTGACTGGTCGATAAATCATCCCTGCCTGACAAAATCGACATCCTCTGGTACAGCCTCTGGCAATTTCCAGACCAACCCTGTCATGCGTGATTTCACAAAAGGGCACGACCAAACTGTTTGGGAAAGACGCTGCATCAAGGTTTGACACAATCCTTCTTGCTATTATTTCATCTGGCTGATTAAGACTGGGAACATATATTCCGGGTACCTGCTTAAGTTCTTGCAGAAGGCTCAAGCGATCGCCACCCTGTTTCTTCCCAAGCATACACAGATCGGCTATCTCCAGGATCGCCTCTTCTCCCTCACCAATCAGGAACGCGTCAAAGAAATCCGACAGCGGCAATGGATTGAAACAAATAGGGCCGCCTCCAAGGACTATGGGGTCGCGATCCCCTCTATCCCTGGATTGTATTGGTATTCCAGCGAGATCAAGCATTTGGAGTACCGTAGTTGCGCAGAGTTCATATTGCAGAGAAAAACCAAGAATGTCTGTTTTTTTGACTTCACTCCTTGTTTCCAATGTTAGTAATGGGATGCCCAGGCTTCTCATGCGCCTTTCCATGTCAGGCCATGGGGCAAAAACACGTTCAGCCTGTATTTCTACCCTCGAATTTAGAATGTAATAAAGTATTTTGAGGCCGAGATGCGACATTCCCACCTC
>JAZDKD010000445.1:0-4163 GCA_043803345.1 Pseudomonadota bacterium | reverse complement strand
CACATTCATAAGGCATGCTTTTCATTGTTTTTGACATTGAACTTATATTCTTATTCCCGTGGGCTAAAATATTCCATAAGATACTTCCGTTTGGTTTTATTGAGATGCTCCTGTTCGTGCTGGTCCTCTTGGTCGGCCTAGTCTATGTCTGGAAAAAGGGTGCTCTTAAATGGGAATAGAAAATCATCTTGATAATACTGTTCATGTAACCAACTTGGAATGGTTTGTGAACTGGGCCAGAAAATCTTCCATGTGGCCACTCGGTTTTGGATTGGCATGCTGCGCATTGGAGATGATAGCCACGTTTGTCAGTCGGTACGACTTATCTCGTTTCGGTATGGAGGTCGCTCGTCCTTCACCTAGGCACGCTGACCTTATGATAGTTTCGGGAACAGCGTCTAAAAAGATGCTACCGGCTGTGTTGAGGATTTATGAACAAATGGCCGACCCAAAATGGGTTATAGCCATGGGGGCCTGCGCTTGCTCTGGTGGCATATACAAGAATTATTCTGTGATACAGGGAATAGACCGACACTTGCCGGTTGATGTCTATGTGCCAGGTTGTCCGCCTAGACCAGAGGCGCTTCTTGACGGAATTCTTCAACTTCATGCGAGGGTTATGAAAGAACAATCGATTCGTAACCCCAGACTGGGCGCGATAAAGGTGGCTGGAAGATGAACCAGGATCGCATTAGGGAAAAGCTTGCCGACAAATTTGGACAGGATGTCTTAAGGTTTGATTCTACATTTGATGGAATCACCGTGGGTGTTCCATTTGAAAAAATTCTGGATGTTTGTCATTATTTGAAAGATGAATCGGAACTTAAATTTGACTTTCTGAGTTTTGTTGGGGCAATTGACCACTATCCGGCTGAACCTCGTTTCGAGGTTGTCTATCAACTCTATTCGGTTCAAAACGTTCAAAGACTGAGATTAAGATCTAAAATAGAAGAATACGAGGGTAACACACCAAGCGTTAAATCTGTCACCAAAATATGGCGAACCGCAGACTGGCATGAACGAGAGACAGCGGAAATGTTTGGAATAGTGTTCTTGAATCACCCAGATCCGAGAAAATTGCTCTTGCCCGATGAATGGCGGGCGCATCCTCTGAGAAAAGATTTTCCTTTAGAAGGGACAGAAGAGGAAACTCCTGATTTACCGTCTCAGAAAACTTTTTGAGGTAACATAGGTCATGGCGAGAGAATTGAGCCTCAAGTCCGACATGCGAAGCGAAATAATGGAAATAAATCTTGGACCGCATCATCCAAGCACACATGGAGTCTTCCGAGCGGTAGTGGAACTGGACGGGGAAACCGTAGTCAACATAATTCCATATCTTGGATACCTTCACAGAGGTTTCGAAAAAACCTGCGAAAACAAGAAATACCATCAGATCATTCCTCTGACTGAACGTTGTGATTATATGGGGGCTTCCAGCAATTCTCTGGCATATTGCCTGACGGTCGAAAAGATGTTGGAGGTTGAAGTCCCGGAAAGAGCGCAAGTCATAAGAGTGATTATGGCGGAGCTATCCAGGATATTTAGCCATTTGTTTTGGTTGGGGACTCACGGGCACGATGTCGGAGCTATGACTCCACTATTTTACATGCTCCGCGAGCGAGAAGAAATTATGAATCTCTTTGAACTTACCGCCGGCGGCAGGCTTATGCCGAACTATTTGAGAATGGGAGGACTGTCCCAGGATCTGGCGGAAGGTTTTCTTGAAAAACTTAAGTCTTTCACGGATCACTTCGATGTGAGAGTTGACGAATATGAGACCTTGCTGACCAAGAATGCGATTTATATCGATAGAACGAAAGGGATAGGATTTTTATCGCTGGAGCACGCTATCCAGTTGGGCGTAAGTGGCCCCATGATCAGAGCGTCAGGAAAAGCTTGGGACATTAGAAAATCGGAGCCCTATTCCGGGTATGAACGCTACGACTTTGACATTCCAGTGGAAACAGGCTGCGACGTTTATTCGAGATACCTCGTTAGAGTCGCAGAGATGCGTCAGAGCAACAGGATTCTTAAACAGGCGATTAAGTTGATACCAGAAGGACCGATCAGAGCAACAGTTCCAGGAAAGATTTTTCCCATTCAGGAAGATATCTACACCAAAATGGAGTCATTGATTCATCACTTTATGTTAGTTGTCGATGGATGCAAGTTGCCGGTTGGTGATTGCTACCAGTGTATAGAGTCTCCTCGGGGCGAGTTGGGTTGTTACATAGTGAGCGATGGAGGATCTAAACCTTATAGGCTCAAATGGAGAGCGCCAGCGTTCGTGAATTTGCAGTCGTTGTCCGAAATGTGCAGAGGATGCTTCTTTGCCGATGTTATCGCGATACTTTCGAGCATTGATATAGTATTGGCTGAAGTAGATCGTTAAAGAAGGTTGTATATGAGTGAAATAAAACTGGTGGATCTTATTCAGGCTTTGGATCTGACAGTTAGCGCAGGATCCCAGGATTTGGAAAAACCGGTTACCGGTGGTTATGCCAGCGATTTGTTGAGTGATGTGATCGCAAACGCCAAAGAGGGGGACGTTTGGCTGACCTTGCAATTGCATCAAAACATAGTAGCTGTTGCTTTTCTGAACAATTTGGCTGCTGTTATTATCGTCAACGGACGTCAACCAGAAGAAGCTACAGTACAGAAAGCCGAGGAACAGGGAGTAGTTGTCATGTGTAGCTCCCTTCCGACATATGAAGTTGCTGGACGACTTTACCAGTTGGGTGTGGGCCGTTAGGCTCTAAACGAAGGCCTTGAACGAATAATTACGTACCCTGCGATTTGATTGACGGGTGTGCGCCCTGAAGATTTTCAGAATTGATTTGCACATTCATACTACCCTCTCTCCGTGCTCCGAATTAGGAGAGATGACACCTCGAGCAATTGTAAGGTCAGTCCTGAATAAAGGCCTTTCTATGATTGGTATTTGTGATCACAACTCATCGAGAAATTCTCAGGCTACTATTAGAGCTGCTCAAGGTTCAAGTGTTGTCGTTGTTCCAGGTCTTGAAATCACATCTAGCGAGGAAGTGCACGTACTGGGATTGTTTCCCTCAATGAAGGAAGCGCAGTTCGTTCAAGAGCATGTTTATGGCCATCTTCCAGGAGTTAACGACGAAGAGGCGATAGGATACCAGGTCGTGGTTGACGAATTTGATATGGTGGATGACTTTGAGCAAGCGCTATTAATAGGAGCTACTACTCTAAACATACAAAAGGTAGTGGATTTAATCCACGATCAAGATGGAATCGCAGTGGCGTCACATGTTGATCGCGCCGGATTTGGAATATTCAGCCAGTTGGGTTTCATTCCAGATGGGCTACAACTGGATGCTCTGGAAATCTCAAAGCACACTGACTGTGACTCAGCTAGAAAGAGATTCAAACAGTGCTCGGATTATGCGATGATTTCATCATCTGACGCCCATTGTCTTGCTGACATTGGGACGGCGTTTACAGAAGTCGAGATGATCGAAGCGTCGTTCGACGAATTGAGAATGGCTTTCAAGGGAATTCATGGACGCAGAATTGTCGGGCCGTGCAAGCCAATGTGATGGACTGAGTTTTTCAATATGGAGGATTTGTCTCTTCACATCCTTGATGTGGCCGAAAACGGTATAAGAGCCGGGGCTTCACTGACAGAAATACTTGTTGATGAAAATTTGGAAGATGATTTGCTGACTATAGTGATTGAAGATAATGGCAAGGGAATGAGCGCTGAGTTTCTAAACAATGTTTTAGACCCGTTTGTCACGACTCGTACCACACGTAGGGTAGGACTGGGGCTTTCTTTGTTTCAGCAGTCAGCGCTGGAATCCGGCGGAGATCTTGAGGTTCAGTCCACCGTTGGAGTAGGGACTAAAGTCACGGTTAAGATGCGCAACAGTCACATAGATAGAAAGCCTTTGGGTGATATGGTTTCGACCATGTTAACACTCATCGAGGGTAATCCCGATGTGGACTTTGTTTATACTCATCGAAAGGGCCATGTTGAGTATGTGTTGGATACCCGGGAAATTAGGGTCGAATTAGGCGATATTCCTATGAATCTTCCTCAGGTGGTGTCTTTGTTGCAAAGTAACTTATCGGAAGGGCTCAAAGAGCTTAACGGCATCTCATAGGGCTTAAATTTTACGGAGTTTTTA
>JAZDKD010000444.1:0-3833 GCA_043803345.1 Pseudomonadota bacterium | reverse complement strand
CCTTGGATTTGTTGACAGACCTTACTGTTCAGGCCAGTCCTTGGAGTACATCAAGAAATTTGGTCTTAACCTTCCGAACTCTTTAGCCATGGCGAGACCCGCGAAACATCCGGAGGTCCTTCTTGCTCACATGGTCAAATTTGCAGCGGCTCTCCAGAGTCATTTTGCAGGCGCCATTGGTTGGGATGCCGTGAACCTTTTTTTTGCTCCATATCTGAGGGGGCTCTCAGAAACCGAGGTTAGGCAGCTTGCGCAAATGCTCATATTTGAATTTTCTCAACAGGCTGTGGCTAGAGGCGGACAGGCAATCTTTACCGACATTAATCTTTACTGGGAAATTCCCAGGCATTTTGAGAACGTCCCTGCCATAGGCCCTGGAGGTGAGTTTACTGGTCTGACCTATGCAGACTACCTGCCCGAGGCTCAGCAGTTTGTGTGGACTTTGTTTGACGTGTATCTTGAAGGAGACGGCGCCGGTAGGCCATTTTTCTTCCCCAAACCATTGGTCCACATCACCGAGAAATTCTTTTCCACACCGGGGCATGAAGAGTTTCTTCGACACATTTGCCACATAGCTTCGGAAAAAGGCAACACGTATTTTGTTTTTGACAGGGGTGAAACAGCAAAAATATCAGAGTGTTGTAGATTGTCGTTTAAACTTGAGAAAAGCGATTTGGAAGACGCTAATCAGCCTTGGAAAATGCGCTATTCAGCCTTGCAAAACGTTACGGTCAATCTTCCACGAATCGCCTATGAGGCCAAGGGTGATGATTCCAAACTTTTTTCCATCTTGACGGAAAGGATTTATGTTTGCGCTCAGGCTCACCTTGAGAAAAAAAGATTTATAGAAAGGTTGCTTGCCCTCGGTCAAACAGGGCCCTTAGCGCTCCTTACGATGGACAGAGACGGTGAGTCGTATTTAAGGATGCGCCGAGTAACCTACTTGATAGGCATGGTGGGTTTGAACGAGATGGTCCAGTTTCACACGGGTGAAGAACTTCACGAAAGTGACGAAGCTCTGAAATTCGGTTTAAAAGTTATAGCCCACATGAATCTCACGGCTTCTAGGCTGGGACGACAATACAACATGAGATTTGTGCTCGAGCAGACTCCAGCCGAAAGCACCGCTTACAGATTTGCGAAGCTGGATATGAAACAGTTTCGAGAAGCCGAGTCTGTTGTAAAAGGAAACCTGAAGACCGAAGAAATTTACTACACAAACTCGACCCTATTTAACGTATCATCGCCAATGGACGCAATCTCCAGAGTTAAAAGGGAAGGGTTATTTCATCCTCTGATAGAAGCTGGATCCCTGACCCACATCTGGTTGGGAGAGACCAAGCCCGATCCTGATTCGCTGGCTAATTTTGTCAGAAAGATATTTCGAAATACTCAGAACGATCAGGTTGCCTTCTCTCCGGAACTTACCACTTGCGTCTCCTGTGGACGAACTATGCGTGGCCTTCACGATTCATGTCAGTATTGTGATTCAAAAGAGGTTGAACAAATTACCAGGATTACAGGATATTTTACCAAGGTGTCCAGTTGGAACAAGGGGAAACGAGGCGAACTTAAGGATCGTCATCGAAACAGAGTTGTAGAGTGACAGGAAAGCCCAATGACGCACTGAAATTATGGCTCATGATAGGTCAATCTCTAAATGATTAGGAGGCGGAAAGTGACATATCTATTTACAAAACATGGTTGTGTAAAATGCGACTGGGTTAAAGAGCAGGTTGACTTGCAGAAAATAGCTGATGTTCAAGTGATGCAGTTGGATTCCGAGAACTCCGAAGCTTTAGCGCTATTGGCCTATTACGAGTGCGTCGCTCTTTCAGAGAAGAAGCTTCCTATATTGGTCTCAGATGACAGCGGTATTATCACTAGTGTAGGTGACATCAAGAATTATCTTGTGAATAAAGACGCCTAAAAGTTTCCTGGCAACGAAATTAGATGAAATCAGTTGGTTCAACAATGAAATTACCTAATATCAAGGGCTTCTTGCCGGTTTCGATGCTTGATTGGCCTGGAAAAGTTTGTTCAGTCATATTCCTTGGAGGATGTTCTTTTCGGTGTCCGGCCTGCCACAATCACAAGCTTGTTTTAGCGCCAGAAAGTTGTGAAGATATAGCCCTTTCGCAGGTGGTGAGCTACCTCAGGGAGAAGTCTGGATGGGTTGATGGAGTTACAATCACTGGAGGGGAGCCCACTTGTCATCCGGGGTTGCCTGAGTTCGTTCGTCAATTTCGTAAACTGGGATTAGATATCAAAATAGATACTAACGGATTCAACCCTTCTATGTTGGAAAAACTCATCAAAGGGGAACTGATTGACGCTGTTGCAATGGACGTTAAAGCTCCATTGGAAAAGAAAATCTATTCCAGGCTGGCCGGAGTAGACGTTGATCTGAAAGACATACAGAGGAGCATCGAAGTTATCAAGACCTCCGGCATTCGGGCATTCTTCAGAACCACGGCTATTCCAGGACTTGTTGGTGAAAAAGAATTACGCTCAATATGGGAAGACTTGGGGGACGCATGCACGTATTCTGTCCAACGGTTCAGAAACATTGATACGCTGGATCCCGAATTTCGGAAGATTCCCTCTCTGGACCTTGAGATTTTCGACTGTCTACAGTCGCATTTTCAGCGCACAGATTCCGACCGTCCTAGGCATTCGATAAACTGATCTCTTTGGACTAGTCTTGTACGTTGGATTCGTCAGAAGTGTCGGGTCAATAAGCACGTTCAGATTTTTAAAATCCTCGGGAGTTTTTTTACATCCCCCAACCACCGGTAACTTCCAGGACTGCTCCTGTAATATAGCTGGCTTCGTCCGACAATAGAAAGGCGATCGGTAGCGCTATTTCATCAGGGTCGGCCATACGGCCCAATGGGGTGTCCCTCACAAATGCCTCCTGATATTTGGGGTTCATCATTTCTCTAATTGTCGGAGTATCTGTAAGGCCTGGCATTACAGCATTTATCCTGATTCCCTTGCCGCCAAATTCTCTGGCTAGGGACTTCGTCAACCCTACGATGCCCGCTTTAGCGCAACAATATGGCGATTCTCCCTTAGCTCCCACTTTCCCATATATAGACGACACATTCACTATCCTGCCGTCACCCGTATTCAGCATGCTAGGAAGACAAGCCCTAACACAGTTAACAGTGCCGAGAACATGGACATGGAATACGTCTGAAAAACTATTGTGATCGATTTTTAGAAATCCTCCGGGTCGATCAAAGCCCGCGTTATTGACAAGAAGATCGATTCTACCATAAAGCGCTACAAATTTTTCCACACTCCGTGTCACTTGTTCGGACTTGGAAACGTCCGCATTTAGAGCCATTCCTTTGCCACCCGACAACTCAACCAACTCGAAAGTTTTTTCCGCAGCCTTGCTATTCCAGTCCAAGACTCCGATAAACGCTCCTTCCTGTGCCAATCTCAGCGCCACAGCGCGTCCAATCCCCTGTCCCGCTCCGGTTACCAGGCCAAATTTGCCTTCTAGTCGCCTGTAGGGAACTTTTCGAGTTTTTTCAACGTTCATGTCAATTCCTTTTCGTGGAGAGCAGTTAAATGCGAATCACCAATTACGAGTCGCTCAACGGTCATCAACAATGAATCGAATTTGATGTTACTTGGTGAAGTTATTATTTCATAAGACCGTTGGCGCCTGATTATTTTGTTGTTTTTTTTTGTTCCTTGACAACATGGTATCAGAATGTTTCAATAATTTGCCTTTAAAGGGGCTTCCTTGACGGAGAAAATATGAACATTCGGGAAATGGTCCAAGCGCTGAACGGAAAAATCCTTGTCCATAATCACGA
>JAZDKD010000443.1:0-2591 GCA_043803345.1 Pseudomonadota bacterium | reverse complement strand
CAGAATTTTAGTTAAACGGCCTGTCAAACGAGACTGCAAATGATAAAAATCTTTTGGGGAAACAATTGATTCGAACTCTATCTCGCGAAAAGCCTTAACTGTATCCAGCGCCTCCTTTTTCTTTTCAGGATCAATATCCGCATCCAGGTCTATCAGAAAGTCTTCCATCTCATTGAGAAGGTTGGTCCGCTTGACCTTTTTAATCAACTTTTGGTTCCACTTTTCCGAAAGACAGTCTCTAAATCTTAGAAATTCATGAGATAGAAATTCGCCATAGGATCCATTTTGAATCTTGAATTCCAACATTGAGGAAATACAGAAAACCTTTGGATCTGTCATATCGGCGTGGCGTCTGAGACGAAACGCCAAATCTTCCGCAATTTCCCTAACCCTAATCAAAGGATCGTGAGAATCGTCATCTATGAGCTGATCCATTTTGTTGATAACAAAAATGAAATTGTCTTTGTGGATGCTAGATTCTTTGATCAGTTGGTAAAAGGAAGAGTCTGCGTATTTCTCCGGGCTCGCCACCCAAATTATTGCATCCAGATGTGGCAAAATTTTCATTACAACGTCCTGGTTCGACAATTGATGACTGTCTATGTCAGGTAAGTCAAAAATTGTAAGGGCTTTTAATTCCTCGTGATCATGGACGGCGTCTGGACTTTTGAACAGGTCGGAAAGGTCGTTCAATGCGCGAGGGTTGTCAATGTGTCGGTATGCTACAATCTTGTCTGTAAATGGTCTTCGATCTGAAGCGTGAGAGATTTTACGCCTTGCAATAGCATTGACAAGAGTGGATTTGCCTACCCCGGAACCTCCTGCCAACCCTGCGTAAAGACACCCCGGGTCTTGCAGAGATTTTTCCTGCAGTTTGGCTATCCTAAGTTTAAAATATTCAAGCCTCGCATCATTCAGAAGAATTGGACCAAAATCGTCCAGAAATTTGGAAATCCTTTTGAAAAATAGCGAAACTTCGGACTGATTCACTTTTGCAACACGCTAATAGTGGAGGAAGAATTGAGTATTGGGACCAGGAATCAGAGAACTTCCCTTATGAATGGTCGTTTACGGAACCCTAGAAAACTAATGCAATCTGAATTACTAATAGTTATGGCACTCGACAGATTTCCGAGTCCTTGCATTCCGCATCTAATGGCCTCAACCATGGGAACCAGACCGGGATAGGTTTCAACGACAGACATGGCGCTCTAAATTCTATCGCCTTACATCGACCGGGTAAACACACCGAAAACTTGTTCAAGCTAACCCATGGCAAAATATGAAATTCCGTCTTGATCATTGTAGGCCATATGGGTAGATCAAAGGGAATGCTGAGGCTACCAATGGTCTCTGGAGGAACCGGACGATCAGGTAGGCACTGGCGTGGAAGACAATTGGCGCCACAATATGCCAAAGCTGAAAATCCCATTGAAAAAATCAGCATCAACACCACTGTTAGTTTTATATTATTTGCCATAAATGATCCTCTACTGCCACCATTACACCTAAACTTGTTTAAATTATTCATGTAATATATTAACATCTCAAGACATAACCTGTCAATATCTTCTTCTTTGTGCCAAAAACGCCTGTAAAATAGAAAGACGGCTCAAAAAGAGAACCGTCTTCGTAAGGATTGTACAAAGTTTTTTGGCTAGAGGATTCAGGCTTTTTCTTCAAGCAAAGTCGCGTGAGCTGCGGCCAAACGCGCGATTGGGACTCTCGGCCCGGAACACGACACATAGTTTAATCCGACTCTGTGGCAGAATCTGATGGATTCGGGGTGGCCTCCGTGCTCCCCACAAATTCCTATTTTTAGGTCTGGTCTCTTGTTTCTGCCACTTTTCACGGCCATGTCCATCATGGCTCCAACCCCTTCAGTATCCAGCGATTCAAACGGGTTATTCGGAAGAATTCCCATCTCCTGATAAAATGGCAGAAATTTATTTTCCGCGTCTTCCCTGCTAAACGAAAACGTTGCCTGAGTTAAATCATTGGTTCCGAACGAGAAGAATTGAGCGACTTCAGCCAATTTACCTGCTGTGATACAAGCTCTGACAACCTCAATCATTGTTCCAAATTTGAATTTAAGTTGGACACCATATTGAGCTTCCACGGATTTCTGAATTTCATCCACGTAGTCCTTAACCCACAAAAGTTCCTTAATCGAACAAACCTGAGGTATCATTATTTCAGGGTTATTTTCCACTCCATCTCTATTACACTCAGCAGAAGCTTCAAGAATGGCTTGGATCTGCATCTTGTAAATCTCTGGATAAGTTATGCCAAGTCTCACTCCGCGGTGCCCCAACATTGGGTTTATTTCTCTAAGGGTTCTTACGCGCTGTAGCATCAATTCTCTTTTGCTAATCGCGGCGTCAACCAACAACGGATCTAAAGACGACAAGTTTATAGGCAATTTTGAGAGACCTTCAAGGTAATTTGCGTGGGCCTCTAAATCGACCATCCGGACTGCTTCAAGGAAGTCTTCCGCGGATTTTAATGTGGACCTGAGTTGTCTCAGTTCTTCAAGTTGCTTGATGAGTTCATTTTCGTTAGGTAAGAATTCATGGATCGGCGGATCAAGC
>JAZDKD010000442.1:0-3494 GCA_043803345.1 Pseudomonadota bacterium | reverse complement strand
GAGGGAATACAGCGATCGATTGCGCCAGGACATGCGTGAGAATGGGGGCTCCTCAAGTCTCCATCGTCTATCGCAGGACCGAATCTGAGATGCCGGCGGACCCAGAAGAAGTTGCAGACGCGCGAGAAGAGGGAATTGATCTCCAGTTTCTGACCCAGCCACTGGAAATCCTGGCATTGGACAAGAAAATGACGGGGCTGAAATGCATTCGTATGGAACTCGGGGAATCCGATAAGAGTGGGAGAAAGAGACCTGTCCCCGTGCCCGGGTCAGAATTTGTCCTCGAGGCCGACACGCTCATACCTGCGATAGGGCAAACAGCGGCGCTGGATTTTCTATCCCCGGACGACGGAATTGAAATCGCCCGCCATGCCACCATTCGTGTGGATCCTTCGACAATGATGACATCTAGGCCCGGCGTATTTGCCGCTGGCGATGGGGTTACCGGACCCCTTACGGTGGTTCACGGTCTCGCCGGAGGGAAACGAGCGGCTAGGATGATCCACGAATATGTCACGACTGGAACTTGCGCCCCGCCAGATAGTCAATGGCTGGAAGATTTGATAGCAAGGATTGAGCAGGACCGAGGAGTTCTTGTTACGGCAAGGACCCCCGGCAGGGAAGGGGGCAAAATTTCAAGGACCAAACTTGATCCAAGAGAGAGAATTGCTAGTTTCCGTGAAGTTGATTCGGGATTGACTCAAAAAAGCTCGTTTATAGAAGCAAGTCGATGTTTGAGATGTTTGCACCTGATCCTATTCATGATTGACGAAGCCAAATCCGAAAAACAGGCGTGATTTTTTTCACCAGACGAGGGCCGAAAAATGCCTCTTCTTACAATCGACGATATTGAAATTGCAGCTTCTGACGGGATGACTGTCATTGAGGCCGCCAATCAAGCTGGAATCTGGATCCCAACCCTTTGCTACTATCCAAAGATTACACCGTCGGATTCTTGCCGCATGTGTGTGGTGGAGATTGAGGGTGTGTCTCGTCTTATGACCGCATGCAATACCCTCGTAAAAGAGGGAATGCAAATACATACCGACACTCCTCATGTGAGAAACTTCAGAGAGGAGGTGATGCGGCTTGTGCTCATGGATCACCCTCTCGATTGCCCTATTTGCCCAGCCGCAGGTGAATGCGAGATTCAGAACTTAACCTATAGGCTTGGTATTTCAGGCTCGGACAATATTATGGGGACTCGTAGCGGCGAAGTTATCAAAAATTGGCCCTTAATACAGTATAATCCAAACCTATGCATAACCTGTCTTAGATGTGTGAAGGTCTGTCACGAAGTCATAGGATCCGGCGCATTGGCTCTTCATGACCTTGGTTACAACGCCCAAATAGGCGCCACAGATGGTAAAGCGCTAAATTGCGACTTTTGCGGGGAATGTGTTGAAGCATGCCCTAGCGGCGCCATGTCGTACAAAGAGTCCAAGGATTTGGCGCGGCCTTGGGAATTGAGAAAAACTCAAACAATTTGTCCCCTTTGTTCCTGTGGTTGTCGAATGGAGATGAATGTCAAAGAAAACAGAATCGTTAAAATTACTACGAATCATGCCTCGCATAATAAAGGAACTTTATGCGTAGGTGGGCGGTTTGGCTACGACCTCATACATAGCGACGAACGTCTTGTATCGCCCCTTTTAAGAAATAATGGTTCCCTTGTTCCTGTGTTGCGGGAAGAGGGGCTTTCTCATGTCTCCAAAAAGCTGGAAAGGATTATCAGTGAGTCGGGTCCGGATAGTGTGGCGGGATTGGCGTCCCCTAGATTAACTAACGAAGATTGCTACGCTTTCCAAAAGTTTTTTCGAGCCGTAATTGGGACTAATAATATAGATAGCGAAGCGCGGTTCAGTTTTTTGAGAGTTCAGAGAGCCTTAGAATTAACTTGTGGAGTTAAAGGCGTCGCTAACAAACTTGAAAATCTCCTCGAAACGGAAGCTGTTCTCGTCATTGGAATAGATCCAGTCGAAGAAACTCCTGCACTGGGATGGAAGATCAAAATAGCGTCTCGAAAATATGACAGCAATGTGCTGGTAGCGAATTCTAGAGAGACGAGCCTCGACCCTTTTGCCCGGCTTAGACTTAGGATTAGGCCGTACTCCGAGAGTGAGCTGGCCCTTGGCATGATGAAAGTCATTTTGGATCTGGATCTCTGGGATGGTAAGTTTGTTAGAGACCGGACGACAAATTTTCTCGCGATGAAGCGCCTACTTGACAAGATTCCTCTCAAAGGGATCTTAAAAACAACAGGAATATCCTTTGAAGAACTTCAGGAAGCTTCCAGAATTTTTGCCGAGGCGTCTACAGCATCGATAATTTTCGGTGGGGATGTGATCCTTCAGGAAAACGGGCTCCAGTGCGTCATGAATCTCGTGAACTTGGCTCTGTTGACCGGCAATATGGGACAGTCAGGCGCGGCGATTTATCCTGTATTTGAAAAGGGAAACATAGTCGGATTGTGTGACATGGGAGTCATGCCGGAATATATGCCAGGTTATCAAAATATGGCAGAAGTCAGAGATCTCTTTGAAAAAACCTGGAAGACCAATCTACCTTATGGCAAGGGCAAAACAGCGACGGAAATTGCAAGAGGACTGGAAACTGGGGAAATTCGAGCTTTGTTCCTCGCTGGAGCGGACCCTCTTACAGACTACCCCAATGCCGGTCGCTGGGAGTTGGCATTGAATAAGGCCGAACTGCTTGTTGTTGAGGACATGTTTATGAGTCCGTCGGCGGAATTGGCCCACTGCGTTTTTCCTGTAGCCTCGTTTGCCGAAAAAGAAGGGACCATGACTAATATTGAACATCGGGTCCAGAGGCTGAATCAGGTGATTCATCCATTAGGGCTCGCTATGCCGGATTGGTCCATTCTTGAAGAATTGGCCAAGTCAATGGGAAAACCAATGGGCTTCTTCCGGGCCACCGATGTATTCAATGAGATATCGCGCACGATTCCTCTTTACAAAAGCCTCACGCTTGAAGACCTCAGAGATGACGGAAAGATTTTGAATCCTTTTCGAGGAATGTCTCAACGAAACAAATCGGGGAGGCCATATTCCTTTGCTCCTGTCCGAACACGGGAAGCCCCACGCCGAGAGGCGGCGCAATATCCCTATGAAATGATAGTCGGGCGCTCCATGTACCATTTTGGATCAACCTCTACCAGGTCCAAGAAACTCTTGAGCCTTTGTCCTGGAGGATATGTGGAAATTAATCTTGACGACGCCAAGGCTCTAGGCGTTGAAGAAGGGGCCCCCATTGAAATAGCCTCAAGTCAGAACGCTTTCGTAGCCCCAGCCAAGATTACGTCCAGGATAAGACGAGGCTTGGTTTTTGCGCCAGTCAATTTTCCAAAGTTTGGTGTTTACAGGTTGTTCAACGAAAACACCAATGTTTGTCGCGTGAGATTGACTGCGTTGTGATGAAGTTACAATGTTTATGAAACATTGAGGCCAAATCCACTTTATTGGCAGATAAGGAGG
>JAZDKD010000441.1:0-7998 GCA_043803345.1 Pseudomonadota bacterium | reverse complement strand
GACCAATTTCGAGCGTTGGCAGTGCTACGGGAGCAACCTGGTGTTGCGTCATCAGTACTTCCCTAAGTTGAACTATTTCGCCTTCGTTGAGTTTGCAATCCTTTGGTAACCAACTCTTAACATCTTCATACAGCGCCAGGAGCCTTTCACGCCATTCATTGATTCTCCAGACCACATAATCGTGTTCTTCTTGTAGATATGACTCCGTCATGAACATCTTTTCTTTGAATGACTCTTCCTTCAGTTGAAATACTTCATCCTCTGAAAGCCTTCCCAGTTCGGTATGTACCAAGCCATGTCTTGTGAGTACGTATACAGACTGGCCCAGGTCGTCTACGTCACGACTCCACACAAGCTCGGAATTGTCGGCAATAGCAGATTCACAGATTGATTCTCTTTCCCTAAGTTTCTCCATTACATGACTGGAGATATCGCTTCGATACGTAAACTTGTTTAACATCCTTAATTACCTATGTCTCGATCATTAGATTCGCTCAGCTAGGTAGCAAGCAGCCAACACTTGTAAAACCAAAATTTATTAGAGTCCACACTCGCTACCCCCCAAACAGCGGGCCAGCCTCACCTTTTTTCGATTTCTTTCCTGCGCTTTTGGCTTTGGGCTTGGCTTTCTCATGCAGGCCCTTTTTAACTTCTTCTTCATGACGTTCGTGGTTTAGGGCCAACAGACGGTCCAGGATTTCGCGTCGGGCCGTTTCGCTCACCGTATATCTAACACCCTGCCGGGTTTCATGGAAGCCATGATCCAGGTCCAAGTCCGTCCACCCATATGCAGCGGCGACTGCATGGTCCATTTCTTCGTGCAGACGACGTAACGCAACTATATCCAAAGACTCTTCGTCTCGTTTATGAAAACGATTATACGTCTTGGTCAGTCCCTCCCCTCTATTCAGCATTATTGATTGACGATGTGAATAGTAAAGTTCGCCAATATCTTCTAGCCCGTCGACTAAATCTGGGAATGGAAATGTTTCAAAACAGTCAGAAGGCGTGTAACGTATACGTGTTTCGAGACTTGATGCGTATTGAAGAACCCATAGCGTATGAAACGCAGACTGCGTGCAACTCATTTGAGAATAATTAGAGAAGACAAACACTACGGTCATCATCGAATAAACCCAACCCCTTGGGACAAATGCCAATCCCGTATAATTGCTGGTCTGAGCCGCAACCAACACCCGCTCCATCCCGGATATGGTGGAGTAGAGTTTGGGGCGCTTATCGGCATAAATCCACCATTTTAGAAAAAGCGGTGATCGCAGGGCGTAAGAACCATCAACTTTTCGACGAGTCCGCTCAGGCTTCACCTTTTCTTCCACAATTTGCAGCATCGCAGGATAATCAGCGGCGACCGGACCACCGTAATCTGGGGCTGAGATGCCAGCCATTTCAAGCTCTTTTTGGCCTTTTTCGCCTGCTCTTCGCCACTCTGACCCTTCAGCCCGACGTAACGGCCAGTCATGAAAGTTAATGATCCAACGGCTTGGAGATTGGTCTGGTCTTGAATTCAGATCTTCACCATTCAGATACGGATAGAGCACGTCCTTGTTCCTGGGATCCGCGTCAATGTAATCCTGAGCCTCCTCAGGGGACATTACGAAGCCCATGCCGAGCACGTACGAACCTATAAATGATTTGTCCGCGTTTGCAGCAAGTCGATAGGGATTGCCGAAAATCTTTCCAGGCATCTGAAGCAACGGCGTGATACCTTTCACTTTCTGCTCATCGAGAACGAATGGCCCTTTCCATTCGCCTTTTCTGATCCAGACATGAGAGACTTCCAGGTTAGCCGTCCCAGGCCATTTTCGGCTAGCCACTGCCCTAGGAATCGCCAGACCTTTTTCAGACAATTGATCCAACCCAACTTCCCGGGTATCACCCTGCGCTATGGTGTTAGTTGCAAGCAATCCGATCATGGCGCCTGGCCTGATGACCTCATTAGCCCGTAGAAAAAAATATGCGCACAGATCGGCATGACCCTTGACTCCGCCAGCCAACACATCGACCATGTAATTTCTGTAATCCGTACCCAGATTACCTGTGATCTTTTTACCACCCATAAAGGGGGGATTGCCGATTACCGCAGAGAAGCCGGGCTTTGTCCCGTTATTTACTGCAAAGACTTCGGGGAACTCAATCGGCCAGTGGAACGGGCGGCGAAGTGAAGCGCCGTGAGGCAGCCCTGCGTTAATATCCTCCAAGGCTTCCATGGACATTGATCTTATAGCCTCGAAGGCTGAGTCAGTATCCTTTTCGTTATACTTTTGAATGATTCTTGCCCAGATTTCCGTTCGCTGGATCTCAAAGTTTCTATGAGGCATCCCACCACGTTTTTCAGCGCCGCCATCAGCGGTGGATATAGCTGCGCCAATAAGCAAATCGCTGAGGATTCGGACGACAGCGAGTTCGATTTCAGCCTCTTTGAGTAATTCTGATTTCTTTTCGCTATCCTCGACCGAGTTGACAACAAATGATTCAATTTGCCGTCGTTTATCGACCGCTTTTGCAAACATTTTCGGCATGAGCGTCCCTGTCAGGGGGTTATCCTGAATCGGTGTCGCTTTATCGGCCACAATGTGAAATCTATTGACCTGATCAGTGTGGCTCAAACCGAGCAACGAATCGCCGCATTTCAATGCGTGATCCAGGAATGTAAACGCCCTGCCCTTATCCAACGTCAGGAGCCAAAGCGAGAGTTTCGCCATGTCTACGGCCATGGGGTTTTTATCCACACCATAGAGGCAACGGTCGCAAATAAGCCGTTTGGCGTAGGCCGACTTCTCGTCCGGATCATCCGGTATGATCACTTCTTCGGGAGCGCCACTGGAAATCTCCCCATAAGGTGTTATTCGCACATTTGGGCCAAATTTACCGGCAACGTTTTCCCAGGACTCTATGAGCCTTTCGGATAGCCACCTGCACGCCTGAACCAGGAAGGCCCCAGAACCCATGGCCATGTCGACAATTTTGAGGTCAAGTATTTCTGTCGGCGCCTTGAGTTTCCACCCGGATTTGGGCAAACCTTCCGCCGGGCCTTCAAAAACCAGCGGTTCCAGGGTGTGCTGAACAATTGATTCCGTGAGACTACGGGGTGTGTAATGCGTTCCAGTGGAACGGCGTTCTTCCCCTGACGTCACATAGACCCTACCGGGCGCTATAATTACCGGTCGGCCAAAAGTGTCGTCACGAATAAGATTGGCGAAAGGCCTGACTCGATCCCATAATTCGTCGTTGTTACCACAGGCGTTAATCAGTTGCTGAACACGGCCCGGATCTGTCTCCTGACCAAGAAGGTTTTCCAATGCCCTTGCCGTTTTACCTGTCAGTTCATGTAAGGCGTCGCAGAGTTCAGCGCTCCCTTTGGATCGCATGACTTCAAGGTCTTCCAGTTCAAGCTCGGACTCTTTCTGTGCGCTTCCAACCAATGCCAGGACTGGACGGTTGGGCTTCGCTCGTCGGGCGGTGTGGTCAAGAAGCCCTTCGTAAACGTGGCCGATTTGTTCAATATCGAGCGCCTGAAAGGAAAGACGCCTCGCCTCTGCGGAGGTGGAGCCCGCCACACGGGTTTGGAGCATCTGAAGGGCTTCCAGCAAGTGGAGCGTTGTTCGGTTATCAATAGCCAGTGGGTTGGCCGGCGTATCCTTCCATGATGAACCTGCGGGGCGGCCTTCAAGGAAAGGAAAACGGTCAGGATCGAACAGATCGCCGCCGTAGGCCGGAAGACTCATCTGCTCATGATCAACACCGGCGTGGACAGCCCTAAACGTCGCCATAAGGCGTGACCATGCGTCGAACCGGCGTTCTAGAACTTCTTCGCCGTAACGATCAGCGGCCTGCCGCAATTGATCCCGCAATGTTGAGACAGCATAGTGCTGGTCAAAGATCGGATCGCCAAGCAGGAGGAGACCTCTTTCTTCTGCGCAAAAGAGGAACACCAGCCTCATCATTATGGTTAAGGCTGATTGATAAAGGGTCTTTTCGTCTATGCCGGTGAGCAATTCCCCACGTGAGTCGGCGTCTATGAAATCCAGAGACCTGAGGAGAACTTCGACGGCTTTTCGGACCTGAAGGCCCAGTTGGTCGGTAACTTCCTGCTGATTTGAGGCGCTTTCGACCAAGAGGCTTTCAAGCGTGTCGGCGTCCGGGCAGTTGAAGAATCTTGCGCTTGAAAGGAGAGACGCAAAGGACCTGAGAGTGGATTCCTCTTCGGTCCAGATGGTAGCTTTCCATGTGGCGAACCCGGAGGTCTCGCCTTGCGGCGAATACACGAGGGTCCAGTCTTCGCCATTGGTGACAAGGCCAATGGGGACATCGACCCTGCGAAGCAGTTCCATCATCCGCGTGCAGGGTGAAGCTTTCCAGTGACTCCCTGAAACTGGTTTCTCAAGATTTTGTTTCGGCGGATAGATCTTAATGAGCATTCTGAGACGACCCGATTCCGGAAAGCCTGGCGGATTGACAACCGCCATGTCGGGCTTGAGGACTTCGTGGTATTCTTCTATTGAAGCGCTGGCGCCAGGTGGTATCGCCTGCCCTTCCACAAGAACATTTGGATTAAACCCGAGAGTTTCCCGCAAAACGAATCGGGTCCATTCATCGTGAATCGTCTTATCCGGTTTCGCCGAATCTTTGTTGGCTTCCCATTCTGCGAAAGCGCCCCTAAAATCACGTTTATGATCCCGGTCGATGGTTTCGAGTCCCTGAGGGAAAACTCGCATCAGGACAGGCATGGACAGGAAGGCGCCCGACGTTTCAATCAGGTTCAACCATTCATTGTGCTGTTTAGCTATAGACATTAAGCAATACCTTTTCTAGAGCCCCTTGGGGACAATGAATGTTATCGCTACAGGAAAAAGCCGCGATGTACAATTCTGATAACGAGCATGAATAGCGCTAGTTTCCGCTTCAATCTCCCCCGGTATTTTCGCAAGGCGTCTGCCCAACGAATCCCTGTCTCTTCGAAATTGTTCAGCTTCGTTTGAAGGCCAAAGGCTGATTTGAGACTCGGGGGCCTTGCCAAGCTCTTGTCGGATCGCTGTTTCCAACTCCCGAAGAATTGAGGATATGTCGCTGACTTCCTTGTCACGGCGCTCAAGCAGGAGTTTTTCAAGGGCCGCCGATCTGTCGTTCTTACGAGCGTCCAGGGTCCGAGTCAGGGGCTCGGAGATCTTTGGCCAAAGCTCAGTCAACTTCGCCTTAACCGCCGCAGAGGATTCTTTATCACTCGCAGAGGCTAAAGCATTTTTTGTTTCGGTTACATTGAACCGACTGAACCTGCCCTGCCGGATGGCGCCACCGGCCTCTATAGTCTCCTCGTGCAGTTTCTGGTTGTCGCCGCCTAATACTACAAGGCGAGCAAAGGCAATGACGGCAGGATCGCGCAACCTATTATCGACTGAGAGTCTGGCCGAAACCCGAAACATTTTCATTCGGTCTTCCTGGGACCAAACTTCGGAGCGTAGCAGGCGGAGGCTCATTTGGACCAATTTGTGATTCATGTGGACCAGCACAAGATCGTCCCGTCCGATCGCCAGTTCGTGGTCAAACACTATCGGGCGAATGTTGTGAGTGTGGGGGTGAGCCAGGCCCTCTGAACACGAAGCCCAGCTACCGGTAAGCGCAGGCATTTCAAACACATGGCCATCAACATCCGGCATGGCTATTTGTTTGAGGCCCGGTTGACCGGTAAGCTCCAAAGCGGTCTCTACGGCCCGTCTGACATTTTCAGGGGAAATACGCAGAGTAGCCTTGGTTTCGTCGAGCTGATCGTGGAAAAGTTTGATTCTTTCCCGTAAATCCCGTTCAAATCTTAGCATGCGTCGAATTGGCTTTGCATCTTGCTCGGCTTTGTCAGTTTCCAGCGTCCGGCGCTTCCCCAGCATCGCTTCTTCCACCTGCTGGGCTATTACTGGTCCAACTTTGCCAAGATCCTCACGTATCGTATTGACCTTCTCAACCGCTTTCATGAGAAATTCAAGATCACCATCCAAGCCATGTGTCGATACAGTATCGCCAGGCCTTTGGCTCTTATAGCCTTTGCCAACGAAGTGAAACACGCTGACTTGCGACGCCTTCTGCCCATGACGGTCAAGGCGGCCGTTACGCTGCTCCATGCGGTTGGGGTTCCACGGGATCTCGTAATGGATCAGCTTTGAGCAGTGATTTTGAAGGTCAACA
Source organism: Pseudomonadota bacterium (assembly GCA_043803345.1). GTDB lineage: Bacteria > Desulfobacterota > Desulfomonilia > Desulfomonilales > Desulfomonilaceae > CAJBEZ01. Next base: position 1,803 of record JAZDKD010000441.1, on the reverse strand, counting down.
CCTTCCGATGCGCAATCGGTGGCGAGCAGGATACGTATTGGCGAATCCTTGGGGTTGGCCTGAAAAGCCGCTTTGATCTCTTCGGTTTCCTTGGGCTGCATTCCCCCGTAAATGGTTTGAAGTCTTTCACCCGTGGAAAAACCATGGGCCGTCAATATACCCTGGAGCCACTTTTGAGTGGCCCTGTATTCGGTAAAAATCAGGACCCGCTCGTTACTCCAGCGACCGTCAGGTTTGATGTTCTTTTGCATCCAGTTAACGAGGGATTTTGCTTTTGAGTCGACCGCATTTGAAAATTTGTGTCCGAAGAGTTTCAGATCTTTAAGGATGGAGTGTTCTTCGGTTGACAGCGCTCTAAAGAAACCTGACGCAATCTCCATCACCTCGCCGGATTCTTCTTCGAATTCATCGTCGTCAGAGTGGTCATCCTCAATATTTTCAATACGACTCCGAAGGACACCCAAGGACGGCTGGGAAATCCCGGCTGACTTGGCTTTCGGTTTGGTCAATGATCGTTCGTGCTTCTCAAGTGTAGCGAGAAACGCCGCCGGAGAGGAAAACAATCTTTTCTTCAAGAGCTTGAGGACAAAATCTAAAATGAATTTCTCAGGGGCGTCACTGGTAAGGTTTTTGCTTCGTAGTTGAGTGTAGAGTTTGAGGTTTTCATGGGCGGCCCGTTCTTCGGCTGAATAATCAACCTCCAACGGCTCAATTACACGGGCGGGAAAACGAGGTGTTCCGTCCCAGCGTGGAGGCAGTTCACTTTTCATGCGTCTGACCATGATTGCCCTGAGCTGTTTTTCATCCGGAACTATGCCGCGGGAAAATCGGCGATTATCAACAAGCTCAAGAAGCGCCTGGAAGCTTTCAGGATAACCGTTATGTGGCGTGGCTGTCAGGAATATCCGGTGTTCAAAATGCGGTATGATTTCTCTGATTGCGTGGGTCCGTTGAGAATCGGTAGCGTAGGCGCCTCGACCGGAAGGGGCGATGTTGTGAGCCTCATCAATGACGAGCAGGTCGTAACGGCGGGGATATTTAGGGGCGTCATCAGCGGGAAGAGTTTCTTTAAATCTTCTCAGCGGTCTTTCCCGTTTCAAAAAGTCGATTGAGGTTATGAGACGAGGGAAGTGGGACCAAGGGTTCACGTGGAGGCCACGGCGGCGGCGGAGATCAGCTATCAGCTTGCTATCGACTATTCGGAATTCGAGCCCAAACTTGTCACGCATCTGGTCACGCCACTGGATCTGAATGGACGCCGGGCACACTATAAGGACAGAATGAGCCCTCCTGCGTAACATTAGTTCCTGGATTACGAGACCGGTCTCGACTGTCTTACCCAGACCCACATCATCGGCGATCAGCAGACTCACACGAGGCATTTGCAAGGCCCTGACGAGAGGGTCTAGCTGATAATCCTCAATTTCTATGCCACTCCGGAAAGGGGATTGGAGTGAGCGAACATCAGCGCTCGAAATTGCTCCCCATCGGACAGCATCGAGAAAAGAGTCCATCTTTGAGGGGCTATCAAAGCCTATAGGAGACGGAAGATCAATCCTATCCCTAACAACAGCGCCCGGCTCGATTTCCCATATTACCTTGAGTTCTTCGCTTTCAGCGTCATCTTCGACCGAGGAAAGCCAGATCAGGTTTTGGGGTGACTTAAGAGGATTCTTGAGTGGGTTTAAAGGAAACGCTGATGTCTGAACTTCGTTGACAACAAAATAACGATGTCGGACTCTAACAAGTTGACCCGGTAACGGAACTGTCTGGTTCATAAGGACATATCCCCTCATTCATGGA
>JAZDKD010000440.1:0-2191 GCA_043803345.1 Pseudomonadota bacterium | reverse complement strand
GAATTCACATGGGTTTGGGCACCTATGCAAGGGAATAAAGTGGCCCAAAAAAGTGAAGCACCATGAAAAGTGCTGCCTGAAAATCAGTTGGCAGGAAGCGACTAACATCATTCCAAGCATAGTCGAAGAGCTCAAGATGGCTTCGGAAAACCGCAGGACAATGCTCCAACATAAAATAAATCGCCTCCAAAGATTCGGACGTGAATTGGATCGAAACGAACCACACGCAATTACAGAAGATTTTACCTTCAAACGGCCTTATGCGTTCAATCTCCTGAAAGAGGTCAAGATTGAAGTTACAACATGGCGACAGATGTTTGAGCTCGTTTGTCAAGAATTACTGAACCTTCACCCAGAGCGATTCAAGGGGCTTCCGGATTCTGATAGGTTTGCTACTAATCGCGGCCACCAATTGTTCAGCCAAAATCCGAAGAGCTTGAGACTGCCTTCATTCCTCGGTGAGGGCATTTACGCTGAAATCAACTTATCCGCCAATTGGCTCTGCAATACCATCGTTCAGCTCTTGGACCATTTCGATATCCCAAGAGATAAAATGAAGGTATACTTGAGAGAGGATAGAACTCCAAGATCCGATGAGCGGCGGTCACTTTCTGGGACGAAGGCGGAACTTGCTTAAATTGAGAGCGGGCAGCGGCGATGGATGAATACCATTTTGTCAACAAAAAAATAGAAGGGTTATTGCCTATCCTAAACAACAAAGGGAATGTCTATGGCGTCGACAAGGTTCTTAAGAATCTGAATTCGGCCAAGACCCTGGAGGATAAGATGGATCATGTCATATTACTTGAGGTTGGCATAGTCCTTTCCTCCGTAGGTATAGTCGAGTTTGAAAAAAAGCTATTGAAGCCGAACCCACATGACATTCTATTGACATTCAAGTGTACTGAGGTAGTCATTGAGGTCAAAAGGATTAGAAAGACGACAAGGCATGACGAGATAGTTAAGGAGATGTTCAACACCGATAATTTCATAGAAGTGGAAGACAAAGAAGAGTTTCGAAAACTGATTTCAAAAATTGTTGATGAAAAATATGATCAACTTGAGGATGGATATCCAAACATTGTTCTCATAGTAAGCAAAGATATATTTTTCAGGGCAACCAATGTCCAGGATGCCGCTTCAGAGATAATGAGATTACCGAATCACTCCTTTTATCCTGATTACAATGGAGACCTGTACATCAAGTTGAATGCCTTGCTTCACATGAATGAGATTACCGGCGAAGTAAAAGGTTTTCCCGTTCATAGAAATGAAGTGATCAACGACTTAATAAACGAGTTGGAATCCTAATGGAATACACCTATGAAGTGGCCTTGTCCTTTGCCGGTGAAGACAGGGCGTTTGCCGATGCTGTCGCTAAAGGTTTACGTGATGCAGGCGTAAACGTGTTTTACGATGATTTTTATGCTGAAGATCTATGGGGCGAGGATCTTGCGGTAAAACTGCGAGAGGTATACCACAGCTCAAGCCAGTTCTGCATAATGATAATATCTGAACATTATGTTGATAAGATGTGGCCGAGCCATGAAAGACAGCAAGCCATAGAGCGTATGATCAGGGAAAGGGGAAAAGCCTACGTCCTGCCGGTTAGGCTTGATGGTTTTAATGGAGAGGTTCCCGGATTGTCTGGTACTATCAGTTACCTTGCAGTCAGGAGCAGTGACCAGCAAAAGATTGTTGACGCTTTTCTAAGGAAAATTGGCCGGAAAGGCACTTCGAAGACCAAGCCCGAATCACGGAAAGTGCCCGCTAAAGCATATATCCCTAAAATCAAAAAAGCTTACACTGACAAGGAAAAGAATCAGTTTCTTAAGTCATCATTTGAAGAAATTGTCAATTTGATCGATGGTTTTGCAGCCGAGACCCAGAAAGAGTATTCTCATTTTGAATATGAAATGGAGATGGTCACCTCAAGAAAGGCTGTTTTTACCTTATATGAGAATGAAAGACAGGTGTCTCAATTTAAATTATGGATTGGGGGATTACTCGGGGGGAACTCAATATCCTTTGCTCATGGGGATTCCATCGATATAGATAGTGATGGCTCTATGAATGAATCTATATCATTAGAAGAGCACGAAGGTGAACTGAAGCTTAAGCCAATGGGTATGGCTATGTTCGGGGCTGATAGGGATAGACTGATGTCACCACGGGAAGTGGCTGAGTATCT
>JAZDKD010000439.1:0-3003 GCA_043803345.1 Pseudomonadota bacterium | reverse complement strand
AAATAAATACAGTAACCATTCCTGGCGTCAACGACCATCATGTGATCGAAATTTCAAAGAAGATGGCTGAACTCGGAGTCGATATCCAGAATTGTATGGTTATTTTTCCCAATGAGGGGACACCCTTTGAGAATATCGCGGAACCATCTTCGGAAGAAATAGGCGCTATACGCAAGAAAGCTGAGGAGCATCTTCCACAGATGAGACATTGCACCCGTTGCAGGGCTGATGCTGTGGGACTTCTCGGAAAAGACCTGAGTCCTGAAAGAACCAATGAACTTATGAGGCAGGCTGCCACAGCCGGCCCTTCGCTTGACGGACGTCCTTATGTAGCGGTCGCGACACTAGAAGGCATGCTCGTCAATCAGCACCTTGGCGAAGCGTACAAGTTCCAGATCTGGGGAACACAAGATACCAACTTCTTTCTGATCGAAGAAAGAGACGCTCCTGAACCCGGCGGAGGGGCCGAACGGTGGAGTGAGATGGTCAGTATTCTCAAGGACTGTAGGGCAGTGCTCGTGAGTGGAATTGGAGAAACCCCCCGACAAGTTCTGGAAGAAAATGGCATAATTCCTGTTGAAATGAACGGTTTCATTGCAGAAGGACTGGAAACGATTTTTGAAGGAGGCAATATATCAAGGCTGAAATCCAGGCAATTGGGCAATAGGCAGGGCTGCGGATGCTCTGGAAACGGGCTTGGCTGTGGATGATTCCCGTTTGGTTTAACCTAAAAGATTTCCCCGGCAAAAAGGGCCGAGATAAAGTCTTCGACCGGGAATACAGTGATATCGTCAAATTGATAAGTCCGTGAGCCGCAATAAATTCCGATCAGGCGGTCAATTTTAAGTCCAGGACCACTGGTTATGGATCTTAGGGGCTTTTCCCAAGCCCGGTCCCAATGTTCGGCCCTTTTTACCTCCACTGCTACCACATGAGGAGGATTATCGAATTGCCGTTTTGCTGTTTCAATAATGAAGTCCACTTCCATCCCGGCTGGAGTGCGATAGAAAAACAGTGACCGAAGCTTGCGACTGACCTCATTGTAGACCCGAAGTTCATGATAGACCAGAGTTTCCAGGGCAAATCCTTGCCAAACCCGATCAACGGGATCGCGTAGCCAATCCGCCGCTGCCCTCGCCACACCCGGATCAAACCAATAGAACTTGGGATGGGATGTTTCACGAACTTTAAACCCTGGTCGCCAGGCTGGTAAAAAATGCCCAATCAGAGTGTCAATCAGGATAGAGAAATAGGTGTCCACCGTACTGCGGGATACTGCCGCTTCCCTGGAAATGTTTTCCAGATTGACCTGCTGTCCATTGAATTGTCCAGCCAAGTTCAGAAATCGGACAAAGGGTGGGACCTTTCGGACCAATCCTTCTTCCCGGATCTCTTCCTTAAGATAGGTATTCAAATAAGCATAGAGGATTTCGGGGGCTTGATCCGGATCTTCCTGAACAAATGGCAGCATTCCCCAATTCAATGACCTTGTTAAATCAAATTTTGTTCCCAACTCTTTGGCCGAAAAGCCTTCTAAATTGACAGTGAGCGCCCTCCCGGCCAACAAGTTGTATCCACCGCGTCGTATTTTCCTGGCGGATGACCCACATAGAGCGAACCGCCAACGTCGTGACTCCATCAAGCGATGCACTTCATCCAGCAGCTCCGGCGCTTTCTGTATTTCATCCATCACTATCCAGGTTTGCTCCGGCTGCCGGGCAATGATGGCCTCAAGTCGATGAGGGTCTCTGGAAAGTTCCAGGAACAGGGAAGCGTCGAGCAGGTCCAGATTCACAGCGTCCGGGAGCGCATGCCGTAGCATAGTGCTCTTTCCGACACCACGGGGTCCAAACAGAAAAAAGGAGCGATTGGGGCAGGTTAGGAGACGGGGAACATAGTTAGTTCTTGGGATATTCATGCATTATTACTTCTATAATGTAAGTTACCATTGTAATTTTACATTAGAGATATAATTTTGCAATAAATTATTTGTATTCTTATTTGCATTCGACTTTGTTTCAGCTCTTTCTTTGGTGGCCGCAGAACGTGTGTCAATCGGTTTTTTGCTTTGAGGGATTGCCTTCATTGCATTCGTTTATCAGGGGGTGGACCGATGTTTGTCGAGAATTCTTACCGTAGCCTTTCCTTTTTTGGGATTGACTTCTATGAGCGTAACGTGTCCTGATTTTATTTTAACATTGGATATAGCTCTATGGGAATCCGCTATTCCCTTGATCTTGGGCAAGATAACCGAGTATGAGCCGGGAACCAGAGCAATTTCCTGGTCAGGAGATACAGTTACTGTGGCCTTATCATTGCGGATCTCGATTTTTTCGAACGTCAAGACCTTCAAGGCCTTTTTATATCGAGTCAGGGCAGCTTCAATCTGGCCAGGATTTTCAACTGGGAGGAATAGTCCTCCTGTCTTCTTCGCAAACATTGAGTATACGGGTAGTCGCTTGGCCGGGACTCCAAGGGCCAGAACATCCACACTGACTTTGGCTCCCGGAGTCTGGCGACTCAACGCTCGACGAATTTCCTTTGATGGGCATTTGGATTGACCACATGTAATAAACAATAGTCTGGGCACGTTATGACCAACTCCAAGAAAATCTTTTCTGATCGACTGGATTACTACTCCGCAGGGATTTCCCGGTCTTCCTGTTCCTATGCCGTTGACTTTTTCCTTGAGTCCTTTAAATGGATATTCTGTCCAATCAAAGACCGAATGGGCGAGGCACGGGGATTTGTCCTTTGAAGAATTTCCTTTACAAGAAAAATCTTTCATAGATATCTTTGAAGCGGGGCCAACCGTCTCTAGCACGCTTGAGACACTATCTTTGGCAAGTTTAATTCTTGCGGGCGTCCATTGCTTGGACTCTCGATTCATGGCCTCCGAGTTGTCCAACAGTATCATAAGCGCCCACCGGGTCGGAACACCAGAGTAGTTGTGGATCTTGACTCGTATGGATCCTGGAAGCTGAAACTCTTCTGAGATAGTTG
>JAZDKD010000438.1:0-2659 GCA_043803345.1 Pseudomonadota bacterium | reverse complement strand
ATTCGATAGTCTTGAACATTGCAGAGGGAGCTGAAAAGCAGTCTGACAAAGACTTTAGTCGTTTCCTAAATATTTCAGTGGGCTCAACAAATGAGGTCGTTGCGTGTCTTGATTGTGCACTACGGGATGGTTACATATCTACTGAAGAACATTCAGAATGTCTTCAGAGTGCTGAAAAAATCATTAGACAGTTAAAGGCCTTTCTTGCCAAGGTTCGAAGAGATAATTTTAGGTTTTAGTTGTTTTTCGAACGTCCTTCAGTTCGTTTGTCCTTTTGTTCTTTAGTCAATCCCCAATTGGCCAAAACAAGCTTATTTATGCTAAAATAGCCGAGTTATAACTCGACTATTTTTATGTCCAGAACTCCAAAATACGATGCTAAGGTTAGCGAAATCTTAAACTCCCTCGAGGCCGGAGAACGCACGTGTGCCATGACTGGTGAGAAATGGCTGATGGATGAGACTGAGATCAATTGGTACAAAAAGTTCAACGTCCCACCGTCCGAGCGAGCGCCATTAACCCGCTTGAAAATTTTAGGATCTTATTTTACGAATTTCCAATGGTGGTGGCACAAACATCCAGAAACCGGTAAGCCGGTGCTAAGTGGCTATAATCCAAACAGTGGAACCAAGGTGTTGCCAGATGCAGAATGGTTTGACACAGACTTTAGTTCGATATCATTAGACCTTGATTCAACTGAACCGTTTTTGGATCAGTTTCGTAAGTTGCAAGTTCAAGTACCTTCAGCTGCTACCAGAAACTTCAAGGAGCCAGAAAATTCAATTTCTCTGACTTCTTTTGGTGATCAGAATAGCTATTTTACGATTGCCTGTCGTTCCAAAGGAAGCTTCTTTGGCATGGATGCGTTTGATATTGAGAACACTGCTTTAACAGCGTATGTTCATAATGCATCGGATTCATTCAACCTGCTGCAGTCAAATCGAATTCACAACTCTCAGTACATTCGGAGTTCCTATGATTGCATGAACTGCACTTTTCTTTTCGATTGCCGGAATTGTGAATTTTGTTTTGGTGCAACTAATAAACGAAACAAGAAGTACCTATTTTTCAACGAGCAGCTAAATAAAGATGAGTGGGAAAAAAGAGTGAAAGAAATTGATCTGGGTCAACGCGAAGTACTTGATGAGTATCAAAAACGTTTTATGGAGATGATGGCCCGAGATACTGTGTGGCCAGAAAGTTTTAGTGAGCGGGTTGAGAATGTGACTGGTGAATATATACAAGATTCAAGTGACATTGTTGATGGGTGGTTTGTCAGCAAGAATAATCGCAACATGTATAAAATTTTTGTGATGGTTGAAAATAATCATGATTGCGCTTATTGTGCGGGGCTGATGGATACGTCTTTTGGCTACTCCTTGGTTGCATGTCCAGCAACTGCAAATTGCAAATTCTGTATGCAATGTAAGCAGTGTCAAGATCTTGAATATTCCATCAGTTGTATCAATTGTGAATTTTGTTTCGGCTGCGTCGGATTGCAAAGGAAAAAGTTTTGCATCTTTAACCAACAGCATTCTGAAGAAGAGTATTGGCAGAAGGTTGATGAATTGAAATGCGCCATGCTTGATCGTGGTGAGTATGGCGAATTCTTTCCACCAAGTTTTTCGCCATCTTACTTCTTGGAATCAGGTTCAGCTGCAATATTTGGATCAGGCAAAAAAGACGCAGAAGCTATTGGTGCGGGCATGTATGATCCTAATGAAGGTGGAGCGAGTGGGTTTGATCCATATGACCCGGAAAAAGATAAAACCGTGGACGATATCCCAGATTCCATTGATGATTTTAGTCCTGAACAGTGGGCCAATGTACCGATCTATGACCCTGAAGTTGACCGAAAGTTTTCATTTTTGAAACCAGAGATTGAATTCTACCAACGGTTCCGAATTTCGCCTCCGAAAGACCATTTCATCAGGCGAATTCTTGGCTTGCAACATGAAATGAATAAAGCAGTGTTTGAGGACATTTTATGTGATGAATGTGGTACAAATATGCATGTCGCCAAAAATTTGACCTATATTGACAGAAAAGTCTATTGCAAAAAGTGTTACCTTAATTACCTAGAAAAATATGGCTAAGACACCAAAATACGATGCTAAGATTAAAAAGATCTTAGACGCTACCGAACCCGGTGAGCGGACTTGTGAGATGACTGGTGAAAAGTGGGACATGGATGAGATTGAGATCGGTTGGTACAAAAAGTTCAACATGCCACCCTCAAGAGTGCATCCACTCACGCGCATGAAGCAACATTGTGCATTTTTTACCATGTATCAGTTTTGGTATCAGAAGCACTATAAAACCGGAGAGAAGTTCTTTACTGTGGTGCATCCCATGAGCCAGATCAAGGCCGTACCGGATCAAGAATTTTTTGCGAGCGATTATTCAGACCATAATCGTGATTACGATTCGAATCGTGGCTTTTTTGAACAGATGCGCGAACTACAAAAAGAAGTCCCGATTCCTGGAACCAAGTTTTATAAAGAACCCAAAGACTCAATCGCCTTAGCTTCTTTCGGAGACGTGAATAGTAATTTTGTTTTAGCCTGCCGTTCTAAGAACAGTCTCTATAGTGTTGACTGCATGGATGAGGAGAATTCGTCTGAGGCGTCAGTGGCTACGTCAATTCAGAATTCATATC
>JAZDKD010000437.1:0-8390 GCA_043803345.1 Pseudomonadota bacterium | reverse complement strand
TTATTCAATATTAGAAAGTGTTAATTCTCCGAAAGATTTAAAGAAATTGCCGTTTGACTCGTTACAGAAGCTTTCTGATGAAGTTAGGAGCCTTATAATAGAAACGGTCTCGGAAAGAGGCGGACATCTTGCTTCGAGCCTAGGAGTGGTTGAATTGACCATAGCCCTGTTGAGGGTTTTTTCACCACCGGAAGACAGATTTGTCTTCGATGTGGGTCATCAGGCTTACGCTTACAAGATACTTACTGGTCGGAGGGACATTTTCCATTCTCTCCGTTCGAAAGGTGGAATTTCAGGGTTTCCCAAACGAAGAGAGAGTAAATACGACTTTTTTGACACAGGCCACGCAGGGAACGCCATAAGTGTAGCCGCAGGGTTGGCCCAGGCCAGATGTCTCGATGGAAACAGCCATAAGGTTTTGGCGATAGTTGGTGATGGGTCCCTGACATGCGGAGTGTCCTATGAAGGCCTCAACCAGGCAGGGGCTGCGGAGAAAGACCTGATAATAATTCTGAATGACAACGAGATGTCGATCTCCCCTAACGTAGGAGCCATGGCGGGATATTTGAACCGTATCATGACGGGGCAACTGGTTACCCGGTTCAGGGATGAAATAAAGAATATTCTCAAGAATCTTCCAGGGGTCATGGGGAGGTCCATATACAGTATGGCTCGCCAGTTCGAAGACGCCCTGAAGGGCTTTGTAACGCCTGGCAGACTTTTTGAGGATCTCGGATTCAATTATGTTGGCCCCATAGACGGTCATCACCTTAAACACCTGGTGGAAACGCTTACAAATGTTAAAAGATTTCGTAAACCGGTCCTTGTGCATACCATTACCTGCAAGGGAAAGGGATACTGCCAGGCTGAGAAAAACCCAAGCCGATTCCATGGAGTGGGCCCTTTTGAAATCGAATCCGGCAAGGTCTATTCGTCCGGTGGTCCCGCCACATACACAACTGTTTTTGGCGACACGATGGTCAAACTGGCTGCTACCGATCCCAAAATAATCGCTATTACCGCCGCTATGGAGTACGGCACGGGCTTGGCTGAATTTGGTCAGATTTACCCCAAGAGATTTTTTGATGTCGGTATAGCTGAACAGCATGGCGTGGTATTCGCCGCAGGGTTAGCGCTTGAAGGATACAAGCCGGTTGTGGCCATATATTCTACATTCATTCAGAGAGGTTACGATCATATCATTCACGATGTGTGCATGCAAAACCTCCCGGTGGTATTTGCGATGGATAGGGCTGGAATAGTTGGAGAGGATGGTCCCACTCATCACGGAGTTTTTGACATCGCCTTTACCAGGAATTTCCCCAATCTGGTCGCCATGGCTCCTTCCGATGAAGATGAGCTTGCTGACATGTTGTTCACGGCCCTAAAGTTAGGCGCCCCTTGCGCTATACGTTATCCCAGGGCGAAAGGCGCCGGAATCAAGGTAAAGCAATTCCCCGAATTAATTGAGGTGGGAACGGCTAGGGTAGTCCGGCATGGAACTGATCTAGCCATAATTGCCCTAGGTTCGATGTTGTCTGCTGCGCTTCAAGCGTCTGATATGCTTCTGGCCACTGGTGTGTCGGCTGCCGTGGTCAATCCCAGGTTCGTAAAGCCGCTTGACAGGGATCTGATAGTAAATTTAGCCAAATCTACCGGTAAGTTGCTCATAGTTGAAGAAGGAGTCCTATCCGGTGGGTTTGGGAGCGCTGTACTTGAGTTGTTGGGCGATGAAGGCCTTGACAACGTCAAGGTTGTCCGAATGGGTATTCCGGACGAATTCGTCGAACATGGAACGAGGGAAGAGCTTCTGTCGGATTATGGTTTGACCCCGGAAGGAATAGTCATGGCCGCCTACAATTTGAAAACCGGGACTGGACCCATGAATTTCGTGACTTCGAATCAGGCCCTCGAGGCTATTTCTCACTGATTCACTCATCAGCCCGGCGATCTGAAAACTGTGCGTTTCATGTTGATTTCAAACTATCTACCACCGCTAGGATTAAAATCCACTAACATTTTAGTTAACGAAGGTTGAATGGAGATCCGCCGCTATTGAATTCAGGGATATCATCAAAAGAGAATTCGGAAAAAACCGCTATTGAAGATGGCGTAATTGACCGGCAAGAGATAAAGATCAATAGTGGTGGATTTGATCCCGCACGGATGGATTTGCTTCTTAATTCAGCCAAAGCTCTTGCTTCAACAACGGATATAGATCATCTCTTGCAGGTGATCGTGGAGGAGGTTCAGAGCGTAATAGAATGCGAAGGGGCAGGGGTTCTTCTCTACGACGAGGTTGAGGATGATTTCTTTTGGAGACTGGTTCAGGATAAACAGAGCTTCCTGTCTTCTGCGAGCCAATCCATAAGAATTCCAAGGAATAGTGGTGTTTGCGGATGGGTATTTGATACTGGCCAGCCTGCTTTAGTTCATGACGCCGCCAATGATCCAAGGCTGTATCGCCCTGTGGAGGATAAATCCGGTTTTCAGACAAGGAACATGATCTGCGTCCCGCTTCAGACGAGGGAAAAACGTTTAGGTGTCCTGTATGCCCTAAACAAGAATCAGGGATCCTTTAACGAAGAGGATGTCGAAGTAATGTCCGCGCTTGCGAGCAACGTCGCCCTAGCCCTTGAGAATGCCTCATATTATGAAAGTCTTGTCAATTCTCACAAAGAACTTGAACGCCTGAATCGCGCAAAAAGTAAAATGCTGCATCATCTGTCTCATGAACTCAAGACCCCTTTGGCGATAATCGAGGCGTCTCTCATCATAATGAAGAGAAAGATAAGCAACCCTGGCGTAACTGAGGCCAAACTCCCTTTTGAAAGAATTGAACGCAATCTTGACCGGCTAAAAACGATCGAAAAACAGGTTACTCATATCGTTGAAGAAAAGGAAATTTCAAGCGGCACTCCACACTCAAATGTTTTCGATGATTTTGAAGATTTCATTGAAATAGAGAATGAAGAAAATCCTCTTCTTTCCGACTGCCTGGAACTTCTCAGAAAGAGATTCAGAAAGGCCTTTCCTGATAGGACTGAAGAGGCTGAGGGGGTAGTATTATCAGGTGTTTTCGAATCCGAATTGAATCACGCCCTCATCATGAAACAAAACCGTAATCTGGATATCCTCTTTGAGCAACCCGACGCAGTCACAATAAAGATACAGCCCCATATTCTGATCTCAATATTGCGGGGTCTTGTAAGAAACGCAATTGAGAACACCCCTGACTATGGAAAAATTGTAGTCAAAGGATTTTTCTCTGACCAGGGTTACACGATATCGGTTCGGGATTATGGGGTCGGAATTCCTGAGGATGATCAGTCAAATGTCTTCGAAGGGTTTTATCCGATTCAGGAGACAGACCTTTATTCTTCAGGGAGGCCTTACGGTTTTATGGCCGGTGGAACAGGCGCGGATTTGCTCAAAATGAGAATATTTTCAGAACGAATTGGTTTCGCTATACGTTTCAGGAGTGAAAGGTGCTCTTGCATACCTACGTCTCGAGATGTATGCCCGGGAGACATCAAGAAATGTTCCTGCTGTAAGAGTACAGAAGACTGCCTCGTTAACGGTGGGACCGAATTCCTAGTTGAATTTCCCCAAGATCTTCTTGCTTGATTCTGATTAGCCTATTCAAACTATCATTTATAAATAGCGCTACGGATGAATCCGTGACGGTGGCCGAAACTCACGCTCCCTTCGCAAGGTATTTAGCCGACGCCGAAATGGTCTACAAACCTCCGCTAAAGGCGGCGGCGTTTGCCACGGCAGCAGCCACCGCAGGGCATACAGCTTTGTTGAAAATTCCTGGAATAATATATTGGTCGGCCAATTCATCATCAGGTATCAATCGAGCTATTGCAGCCGCCGCGGCCAATCGCATCTCGCGGGTAATTTTCCTTGCCCTGACACTCAAAGCGCCCTTGAAAATGCCTGGAAAGACCAGGGCATTGTTGATTTGATTAGGGAAATCACTCCTTCCTGTGGCTACAATTTGAGCGTAATCCAACGCCCCCCATGGATTGACTTCAGGTATGGGGTTAGCCAGGGCAAAAACAACCGCCCCGGGAGCCATTACCGAAAGGTCTTTGGGTTCTAAAAGATTTCCCGCTGACAGTCCAATAAACACATCGGCTCCAACTAGCGCTTCTTTAAGAGGAATTTGACTCCCTTCCGGGTTGGTGAGAAGAGCCAGTTGTTCCTTGATGGGGTTCATGCCTTCAGAGCGACCAGGATATAACGCTCCATTGCTGTCACAACAAAGAATGTGTTTTGCGCCGGCTTCAAAAAGTGTCTTTACGCATGCGACCCCAGCCGCTCCTGTGCCGGAAAAAACTATTCTAACTTCACTCAGCCTCTTTTCCACCCTCTTTAAAGCGTTACTCAATGCGGCCAGAACCGCGATTGACGTTCCATGTTGATCATCGTGGAAGACCGGAATATCAAGTTCTCTGGTCAATCGTTCCTCAACTTCGAAACATCTTGGAGCCGATATGTCTTCAAGATTGACGGCGGCAAAGACAGGACTGATAGCCTTTACAACTGTCACGATCTCATCCGTGGTCGACACGTTAAGGCAGATCGGGAAGGCGTTAATACCTGCAAATTCCTTGAAAAGCATTGATTTGCCTTCCATAACGGGAATGGCGCCTAGAGGTCCTATATTGCCCAAACCTAGCACTGCCGAGCCATCGGTAACTATAGCCACTGAATTACTTTTCATGGTGTATTTAAACGCCAGATCATTGTCTCTGGCTATTGCCATTGAGATTCGACCAACCCCGGGGGTGTAGGCCATGGAAAGGTCTTCCCTGCCGGCCAGTCGTTTGGTGGGGGTTATCTCTATTTTACCGCCTTCGTGGTATTGAAATGTTCTGTCAGAAACTGAAATTACTTCAACTTCCGGAAGAGCCTTTATCGCATCTATGATTATTTGTTCGTGATTTTCATCGCTGGCGTAAATGTCAAAATCCCTGATAACCAGATCGTCCTGGATCTTGACAATCGGAATAGAGCCTATAAGCGCGTTCATTTCGCCTATGGTCGAAGCTATTTTGGCCAGGGCTCCAGGACGTCTTTCAAACCTGACTCTTATGGTAAGACTATGGCTCGGACTTGACTGCACCAGCATAATTCCTCCTGCGAGTAAACGGCTACTCGATGTGACCAATATTGGGAACCGCGGTCTCCGTCGTAACGCTTTGTGTGTTCGTGAACATATGTAGCACGCCCGCCAATCTTTTTGAAGCTGCTTGAACAAACGTGGCTCAAACCGAATCGCGCTCTCAGACGCAAAAAACGAAAATGAGTGAGACAAAGTTTGCGGTCAACTGATAACGATTGAACACTAAATAATGTATAGTGAAGGCATCAAAGGTGTCAGGATAATAGAATGGCTTATCCAAACAACAAGACGAAAATAGTATGCACCATCGGCCCGGCTTCTAGATCCTCCGAAACGCTGGAACGGATGATGCTTTCCGGAATGAATGTGGCCCGTATCAATTTTTCTCATGGAGACTTCTCCGAACATGGAGAAACCATTGCAAGAATTCGAGAGATTTCTCAAAAACTCGGACGCGACTTGGCCATTATGGCTGATCTTCCCGGACCTAAAATTCGGATTGGAAATATTAAAGAAGGACCTGTCAGGTTGAGAGTTGGCGATTCAATTTCCCTTACCACCGAGGAAATATTAGGCGATTCCAATAGAGTTTCTGTGAATCTTCCCAATTTGCCGCAAGTAGTCAAACAGGGTGATCAAATATTTTTGAATGATGGCTTGGTTCAACTTGAGGTTGAGAATATTTCCGGCCGTGACGTTCAATGCCGGGTTGTTGTTGGAGCTGAGCTTAGCTCTAGAAAGGGACTGAATCTTCCCGGCATATCGGTGGGAATCCCAGCTTTTACCGATCGGGACTACGATTGTCTCAAGTTCGCTTTGGATCAGAATGTCGATGCTGTTAGCCAGTCATTCGTTGAATCCGCGGCGGATATCATAGCTTTGAGGGACGCTGCTTCTCTCCTGGGAGCCAGTCCGTTTGTGATTGCCAAGATTGAAAGGTCCAGGGCGCTTGACAACATCGACGAAATCCTGAACGCGGCTGATGGGATCATGATAGCCCGCGGGGATCTTGGTGTGGAAACCCCTATCGAGCGTATTGCGATCGTTCAAAAGGAGATCATGGCAAAAGCCAACTTATTGGGTAAACCTGTCATAACGGCAACCCAACTTCTTGAATCAATGATCAATAACAGGCGTCCCACTCGGGCTGAGTCCACGGACGTCGCTAACGACATACTTGATGGGACCGATTGCGTGATGCTTTCAGCCGAATCGGCTACGGGAAATTATCCTGTTGACGCCGTAGAAACGCTCGCCAGGATTGCCGTTGCCACGGAAGACTATCGATCCAAGAGGCCTATAGGGCATTTCCTGCCTATGCAGGACATAGGTCGGGACCCCAACATTAGGGATCTAATTGCTGTTAGTGTAAAAAACGCCCTGGATCATGTTCATCCAGATGGGATTTTTGTGCCGACTCGCTCCGGAGCTTCCGCTAGAAGCATGAGCCGTTTTAAGTTGCCGGTTTGGATTATTGCCGTGAGTTCGCTTCAGACGACTTGCAGAAGGCTGCATTTTTCCTACGGTGTAATCCCGGAACTCGTGCCGGAGGATCCTGAGGATTGGAGGCTTTATACGACTCAATGGCTTGCTGGGAACGGCATATGCGGGAAGATGGTTATTCTGACGCAGGGTCCGTCGTCGAAGCATCCAGAAATCAACAATCGGATGGAGATAGTTGATCTGACCCGGCTATGCTGAGAATTATTGGGTTGGCAGGGAAGTTCCTTAGGAACCCTAATCCTAATTTTGCGCTTGCCAATAGATCCTTAAAAATGCAAACTCAATTATAAAGAGTGAATTCCAAATTCGTACCACTGCCGAGGTTGCTCAGGTTTTTTTGATTTCCGAATGATTTGGGCCACCAACACATCAGAGGTCCCGTCGTGAATCCAAGTCCGGTCATTGGACTAATTGAGAACGCCGCATTGTTACTGGCGCTAGGGGTGTTGCTCGATCTCACGCTTCGCAGTGGACTTGCCGGGCGTTTATGGACCAGGGGGTTGATTGGCCTTGCTTTGGGTGCAATATGCGTGGCCATAATGATTAATCCATGGACCTTCGGTTCAGGAATAATTTTTGACACCAGATCCATTATTCTAAGTGTGGGGGGTCTCTTCTTCGGCGCTCTCCCGGCGGGAATAGCCGCAATGATAGCAGTCGCATTTCGAATCTATATGGGTGGTTCCGGCGTTGTCATGGGTGTGGGAACGATTGTGACGTCCACCCTAATAGGTATCGCCTGGAGGCATTACAGAAGACGAGAATTGTCTCACATAGGTACTGTGGAACTGCTGATTTTTGGTCTGTCCGTTCACTCTGCGTTACTAATGTGGACGCTGGCTTTGCCCCGTTCTTTGATCTTGCACGTGATTTCAGTGATAGCTCCGTCGTTTCTGATTTTGTATCCGCTGGCGACAATGATTCTTGGAAAACTCCTGACCGGGCAGTTGGCGCACACGGAATTGACAGAGGCTTTGGAAAAAAGCGAGACAAATTACCGTGAACTGGTCGAAAGCGTAAACAGCATAATCTTGAGGGTTGACCGAAACGGCAGGATAACTTTCTCAAACAAATTTGCCCAGGCATTTTTTGGATTTCCACTCGTTAGAGGATCTGAAGAAACTATTCTAAGAGCGATATTACCCGAAAGTGGAAAAGACCGACGTGACCTAGCCGAGTCAATAGAACGTTTGTTTGACAGCCCTAATTCATTCAACGCAATTACCATTGAGACCGTTCGTAGTGACGGACAGCCAGCGTGGATTTCGTGGACCCATCGTAAGATCACGGATCAGGAAGGTAAAATCACCGAGGCCCTGTTTGTTGGGAATAACATAACAGAATTCAAAAAAGCCGTGGACTCCCTTGAGCAGAGTGAAGAGCGATACCGCACGGTAGCCGAATTCACCTATGATTGGGAATATTGGGTCGACCCGGATGGAAAATTGATTTATGTCTCTCCGGCATGCGAAAGGATAACGGGTTATTCTTCGGCGGAGTTCGTTTCGGACTTTCGACTGATTGAAAAGATTGTTGACCCTGAATTCAGGGACACCTTCCTTTCACATATTGACGAGGTTTCGAAGTCTTCAGTGGATGATCAATGCGGCCTGGATTTAAGAATAATTACCAGGAACGGTGAAACAAAATGGATAAACCATATATGCCGGGCGGTTCATTCCAAAGACGTACGGTTGCTGGGTCACAGGGGCTCCAACAGGGACATTACTGACCGTAAGCTCGCAGAGGAAGC
>JAZDKD010000436.1:0-2277 GCA_043803345.1 Pseudomonadota bacterium | reverse complement strand
ATATCACCGGCCTTCATTTTTGCGAAACCTATGATCAAAGACGCGCCGCAATTGGTATTTTAAGAAAATTCCGATTACTCTGTTTGAGTCCCATGAATCCGAGGTAAAGAGCCAGGCGCTTAGTCAGGGCACCAAGCTCTTTGTATATGAAATATCCGCCATAACCCTTGAAAATAGGCGTTCCGTGCGCATATTTGGAAAAATGATGTTTCAAAATTCGACTTTTGTTTCAATCTCGCCACTCATCTGACACCCGATATTTTTCAGCTAAACCTCAGGAATAGTAAACAAACCCTTCCGTTTTCGTCTCCCTTCTTCTTCAGTTACACAACGGAACAAGAACAAGATCAAGCGACAGATTGAACAGACTTCCAAACTGTCGTGGGCAAATCTGAATTCTTTTATCTATGGCTGTAGTCGTAGAAACCCTTTCCTGATTTGTGGCCCAGATATCCTGCTGACACCATATTGCTAAGTAGTGGACATGGTATAAATTTGTCCCCTCCTCTACGTTTGTGGAGATCATCCATAATGTGCAGAAGGGTGTCCAATCCTATGAAATCGCAGAGAGCTACCGGACCCATTGGCCAATTGAATCCTGACTTAAAGGCCAGATCAATATCTTCCTTTGTGGACACGCCTTCATAGAGACAATAAATGACTTCATTCAATAGAGGGATCATTGTGCGGTTGGTCAAGAACCCTGGACAGTCGACCTTAATTTGCACAGGATCTTTGTCAATGGCCTTACAGAATTCCATTGTCGCTTGCGCTGTTTCGTCGCTGGTTTGGATTGCTCTCACCACTTCGATAAGTCTCATGACCGTGGGGGGCTGATGAAAGTGGATAATGATGAACTTGTCGGGTCTTTTGGTCACCGAAGCTAATGGCGTAGCTGGCAGCGCCGAGGTATTTGAAGCCAATATCGCGTTTGGCTGCAGCACGTCATCCAACATTTTGAAAACTTCTTTTTTGACATTGATGTCTTCAAACACAGCCTCTATGGCCAGATCAACATCCTTCGCCTCTTTCAAATCCGTGACTATTTTGACGTTAGAAAGGATTTCAGATTTCTCTGCTTCCGACATCTTCCCTTTTGAGACTCGCTTTTCGAGACTCTTTTGTATGAAACCCATGGCATTTTTCACGGCAGCTTCAGAAACATCGTAGCCGTAAGTTTCTATGCCCGCCGAAGCAAATACCTGAAGAATCCCTCTTCCCATTAGCCCTAAACCCACTACTAAAGCTTTTTCGATTGCCATTTGTTCATCTCCCATTATTTTTTCTCGTCTTGCATTATGCAAAACGGTGTTCATAGCGCATAAGATGTTCGTTGAACGGATTATCCGGTTTTACTCTCCTTTAAACTCAGGTTTTCTTTTTTCCAGGAACGCCGTTATGCCTTCGATTTTGTCTTTGCTTCCAACAGCAAGGTTACCCAATGCCGATTCCAGAATAAGCCCTGTGTCTAGGCTCGTTTCAAGGCCGTGATTAACAGCTAACAAAGCCATCTTGATTGCAAAAGGACTCTTGCTCGCGATTTTTTCGGCAACAGCAACGGTCCGGTCGATCAGCATCTCCGGCTTTACCATTAGATTCGCTAAACCCATCTCTACTGCACTCGAGGCGTCAATCATTTCGCCGGTTAACAGAAACCAAAGGGTCCTTCCCTTCCCTATGAGTCTGGCTAGGCGTTGCGTGCCTCCATAGCCTGGTATGACACCCAAACTCAGTTCGGGTAACCCCAGCTTTGCATTTTCTGAAACGATTCTCAGAGAACAAGCCAGGGCCAATTCACATCCGCCACCTAAAGCAAGACCGTTTATTGCCGCTATCGTGGGGAAGCCTAAGTCCTCAAGGTCCTTGTGTAGCTGCAGGCCTTTTCGAAAGAATTCATAGCCGTCCTTCAAACTTAGGCCATTGACCTCACCAATGTCAGCCCCTGCCACGAAAGCCTTTTCTCCGGATCCCGTAATGATCAGCACCCTTATTTCACCACCACTTTTGATTTCAGCCAGTAGTGATCTGATTTCGACAATAGTTTGCGAATTCAGGGCATTTAACGCTTTGGGGCGATTTATGGTAAGTATTCCAATACTGTTACGTGTGCTGTACTCTATGTTTTTATATGTCATGCAGGTTCCTCCCTCCTTCTGTTACGTCGACAGACTCTTGATTAAACTTTTTGAGTTTCAATTCCCTTCAAATTTGGGTTTCCTCTTTTCCAGAAAAGAGTTAAGTCCTTCTTTGCTATCAGTCGAAGCAAAGCAAGCTCCG
>JAZDKD010000435.1:0-14318 GCA_043803345.1 Pseudomonadota bacterium | reverse complement strand
TTGCAATCACTGAAGTAATGACTCAGTTCATAGGATGTGGACATCGGATTCAACGTTACACATATCGCTCCGACACGCATCGCCGCAAAATAGGATATTACAAACTCTGGCCTGTTACCCATGAGGGTCACAACCCGATCTCCATTTTTCACACCGGCTTTTACCAACGCATTAGACAACCTGTTGACAGATTTGAGAAGCTCGGAATAGGACATTTTCTGGTCTTCGAAGACCAATGCGGTATGATCAGGCATACTACTGGCGGCTTTGTCCACCATCTGACTGAGATTCATGAGGACTCCGAATAGGGATTTTTGAAATATGCAATAAACTCGGTAATTCTGTATAATTAACATTTGCGATTCATTTTATCAACCTTTAGGAAACAAAATGGTCAGTTGGGAGAGATTCACGGTGACAGCCAAGTAGTAAAGGAGATAGGATGCAGAGTAAATTTGAAGGAATTTTTATTCTTTGAAACTCAGTCAAAGATGTATGGCGCTCTAATCAAAAGAAACAAGAGCGCTACTTAACCTTTTTTCTTGGAGATAGCGCCCAAATGGGGAACATATGCATTGTCTTGGGTGGAAGGCGAAGTGGCAAGAGTGATTATGCTCAGGCTCTCGGAGAAAAACTTCCCGGACGGAGAGTATTTATAGCGACTTGTCCCGTACTGGATGACGAAATGTCGATGCGTATAAAAAAACATCAGGATGCAAGAAAAGCCTCCAATTGGGAAACTGTTGAGGAGCCGTTGAACCTTGCGTCAGCAATCCTTGATGCGACAGTATATCCCGTCGTTTTAATTGATTGCCTAACCATATGGATAAACAATCTTATGTATGAAGCTCAAAAAATCGATGTTGCGATTTCGGAAGAATTAATTCAGGAAAAATGTCGTGAACTGATTACCTCCTGCCGAACCCATTCAGGAAGCACAATCATGGTAACAAATGAAACGGGCATGGGCATTGTTCCCGACAATGAACAGGCAAGGCTTTTCTTAGACCTTGTCGGCCGTTGTAATCAAATTATGTGCGGAGACGCGGACCATATAGCGTTAGTAGTTTCCGGACAACCGTTAATAATAAAGAGAGGACCATTTTGATGGATTTCTTTTCAAAAACAGTGAAGGCCATAAGACCTCAGGATGAGGATTCGCGGGAAAAAGCCAAAAATAGACTCGAAAATCTTACCATGCCTCACTGGGCGATGGGGAGACTAATGGATCTTGCTTTGGATCTTGCCGGAATTTCTGGGTCCATGAAACCTGCCGTAGAGAAAAGGGCAGTGATCGTAATGGCGGCGGATCATGGAGTGGTGGCCTCTGGCGTGAGCAGATATCCGCAGGAAGTAACAAACCAGATGGTCAGGAATTTCACAGCGGGAGGCGCAGTAATCAACGCCATGGCTAGAGTGGCTCGGGCGAGAGTCGTGGTGGTTGATATGGGCATAAACGGATGTATGAAAGACCTCGTTGACCAAGGACTCGTTCTTGACAAAAAAATGGGGCCCGGCACAGGCGACATTACAAAGGGTCCCGCCATGACTGCGAATCAAGCCCGTCGATCCATGGAAATTGGGATGGAATTGGCTTTGGAGTTGTCCCAAGAATTCGACGTCCTGGCCACAGGCGAGATGGGAATTGGCAACACCACCCCAAGCAGCGCCATCACTGCTGTTATAACCGGTAAGTCCGCTGATCAGGTGACGGGTCACGGAACTGGAATTGATGAGTTTCAATTCCGGCATAAAGTCTCGGTGATAGAAAAAATAGTGGCCGTAAATCAACCGAATCCTAAAGATGGTATAGATATTCTGGCCAAGATAGGGGGATTTGAAATAGGCGGCCTAGCCGGTTTAATCTTAGGGGCCGCATCTCAGAGGAAACCGGTAATAGTGGATGGTTTCATTTCAACCGCTGCCGCCCTCATAGCTCACTGCGTCTGCCCCATTTCGGCCGAATACATGATATCAGCTCATAGAAGCGTTGAACGTGGTCATAAGGCAGCGCTTGAGCATCTTGGTAAAGAGCCTCTCATTGATCTGGACTTGAGACTGGGTGAAGGCACAGGCGCCGCTCTTGCTTTACCCCTGGTTGAAGCCTCTGTTCGGATTCTTACAGAGGTTGCCACTTTTGAGGAAGCCGCTGTTTCTACAGCGAATAAATAATTTGCGCCTTGTGAAAAAAAACCGCGGCTGTATTTAATTGCCGCGGTTCGAAATTTCAAGACAATTGTTTGACAATCACATGGGGAACAGTGAAGGGATTCGCTGGGCAGCCATTATGTCTCCCGACGCGCGCAGTTTTCCCGTCATGAAGGCTGTCACTCCGTTAAGCTTGCCGTTGCACATATCCAGCCAGTCGGCTCCGTCCATTGTTAGGCTAACGGTCGGCTCAGCATGGACTCCGGGGCTGACTTGGCACGTTTGATCCTTAATGGTCACGTTCCAATCTCCGGACTGGTCTCCGGTGATGTGAAACTGAAAGACCATATTGAGCCCTGATGAGGCTGCGACGTTAAAAACCTGAGGCATTTTTTCAAAAACTTCATTTACCGAGGTAAGTCCCATTTTTTTCTCCTGTTTTGAGATTACTGTTTAACCGGCCTGGCGCCATTCATGAACACCTGTAATAAGCTCACCGCTATACGCAGCTTTTGGGCCTTGCTTCTTAAAGGTTGGTTCTCCAGCACCATTGCAGACACGAAACTCTCAATAGCTCCCAAAAAAATGTATGTCAAATATCGAGCTTTTATATCAGTACGCAGAATCTTGTTTGCCTGCCCAACTGACATAATCTTTTCAGTGCTGGACAGAAACATTTTGAACCAGTGGAGACGCGCGGGTGTAAGGTTAGCCGCCGATCTGGATATTTCCGTAATAAATATGTGAACGAGATCAGGTTTCTTCTGATATTGTTCCAGGAAATATGCCACTAGCGCTGCAAGCTGGTCTTCTACGCTTGTTTTACCGTTATCCCATCTTTCCATTAGATTGAAAAGACCTGTCCACCACTCTTTTAAGATCGCGTCAAACAGGTCGGATTTACTCTTAAAGTAGTGGTAAACTAGTCCATAGGAGATGCCGGCGGCCTGAGCTATATCTGTAATACGAGCCTGGTGAAATCCTTTTTCTCTGAAGACTCTACAAGCGGCGTCCAGGATAACGGTTTCCTTGTCTTTTCGCGAATCAATTGCAGAATGAGGCGCTAAAGTCATACGGAAAGGCTATCATTAGTTGATTGACCTGTCAATCAATTTGACCGATATATTACTGGATTGCCAAAATATGAATTCAGATACTTTTCCTGATTACTGTCCTGTCTGTGCCCGTTCAAATTTGGTAAAGGGATAATCCAAAATAAAGTTCGCCTTGACTGGAAGCCCCAGACAATTATAATTCGTTTAACAGGCGAGCGCTAATATGGGGTTGTCCGGATGTTGGATTTTTTCATCTCCGGACAAACTCTTTCAGAGACCTAGCTGCCTTACTACGAATCAAATTCTCAAAAGGGCTTTACTACCAATGTCTTTTCTGTAGTGGGCTCCATCCCAACTGATCTTGCTCACAGCTTCATAGGCCGCCCTTATAGCGTCTGGTGTATCCTTCGCCAGTGACGTAACCCCGAGAACCCTTCCCCCAGACGTTAAAAAGCCATGCGGAGAACCGGAGGCCCCGGCTATAAAAACCTTAACACCTCGGATTTTTTCAGCGTCATCTATACCCGAAATAACCATTCCTTTGGAATAGGCCCCAGGATAACCGGCGGAAGCCATTACTACACACACGGCCGAGCCGTCGTCCCATTTTATGGACTGAGTTCCGAGGCGGCCTTCCATAGCGGCAGTCATTAGAGGAATCAGGTCCGTCTTCATTCTCACCAGCAAGGGCTGAGCTTCAGGATCTCCGAGTCTGACGTTGAATTCCAAGACCTTTGGCTCATCATCTTTGATCATTAGCCCCGCGTACAGGAAACCAGTGTATGGTCTGCCTTCTGATTCCATTGCTTTGACCGTTGGAAGCATGACCTCGCTCATGATTTTGTCATGCGCCTTTTCCGTCACTACCGGAGCTGGGGAGTAAGCCCCCATTCCACCGGTGTTCGGCCCAATGTCATTATCGAAGATCGCCTTATGGTCTTGGGAACTTGCAAGTGGAATAACCGAAACTCCATCTGTAAATGCTATAAAGGAAGCCTCTTCGCCTTCCAAACAATCTTCGACCACAACTCTGAATCCGGCAGCGCCAAAAACTTTTTGTTTCATTATCTGGTCGAGAGCTTCCAGCGCATCTTCTAGAGAATTGCAAACGAAAACTCCTTTTCCCGCAGCCAGCCCGTCCGCTTTCACCACGATAGGCAACCTGGATGCTTTCACAAAACTTGCCGCTTTACCATAATCATCGAACGTCTCAAAATCAGCGGATGGTATTCCATATTTCTTCATCAGATCTTTGGCGAAAACCTTGCTTCCTTCGAGAATCGCAGCCCTGGCAGACGGACCAAAGACTTTCATTCCATTGGCGACAAAAAGATCAGACAACCCATCGACCAGAGGAACTTCGGGACCAACAATCGTGAGGTCGACTTTTTCTGATAAAGCCAGTTCCAGTAGACCGGGAAGATCATCGGAGGAAACTCGCATGGATTTACATTTGGGTTCCCGATCTATACCCACATTCCCTGGGGCCGCAAGTAGTTCACTGACCAGATCCGACTGGGCCATTTTCCAAGCTAGAGCGTGCTCGCGTCCACCCGATCCAACCAACAGAATCTTCATTTAGAAAGGCTCCTAATGCCGTTATTTGTTCCAAAGCCCTCTTTTCGCCTTCTGAGCTTCTTGTTCAAGCTCCAGGTAGGGTCTAATGTCAAAGTTTTTTTCATCCCGATCTATACTGGCCAGACCCAACCGGATCATTCTGGCGCTAACGTCTTCTCCGGAAACATAGAGAAAGCCTTCTTTGACCCCATTTGGAATTTCTTTTTCCAATTTGATTCTGACCCATTTGTCATTCAATGTCTTGGTCAGAAATTCCTTTGCGTTAGATTCCTGTGACGACGGGACAGTCAAGCCAATGAGTTTTAGATCGATTATTTTACCAGATCCTCTAAGTGTGAACGTGGTTCCGTCCACAATTTGGGTCACCATCCAAAGAGGTTGTCCGCTTTCTGTCGGCGGTCTACTGATCCAATAGAGGTAACCGACCAACAAAAGCAACAGTAAGCCTATCCCGGCCCAGAGTTTCCACTCGTTGTTCCATTTTAATTTGGCCATTTTCTGTTAAGCCTCGCCCTGTCAATCAACCCGATGCAAAATACTATCGGCCTCCATTTTATAAACCTCTTCAGCCTTGCTTATATCCGGCCCTGTATAACGATGTTGTATCTTCCCATGGTCCGGAGACCGTAGCAAAACAGTAAAATCATCTGTACCCAGTTTAATGAGCCGAACAAAGGAGCCTCTAATACCATCCGTTTGTTTTAATATTTCGAACATTTCTAAACTATAACATACCATCGAGATTCAGGAGAACCTGTCTACACTAAAAACCCGAAGGAAGTCTTATTGGGGGTTTGCAAAAAGCATTTTTTGATTAGACTTCATTCCAACGATGTTTTACTCTATTATTCAATTAAAATCTTCAAGGATTTGACCAAAACAATATGGAATCTGAAATTATCATCGAAACCAGGAACCTTGGAAAAGACTATTTTGATGGGGATCGTGTTATTCATGCGCTTCGAGAAGTTAACATAAAAATCGCTCGTGGCGAAATGGTTGCGATAATGGGTCCCTCTGGTTCAGGTAAGTCAACTCTCCTTTACGTTTTAGGGCTGCTTCACCCTCCCACAGCAGGCGAATATATTTTCAAGGGGCAAAACATCCTGGAGTTCTCAAAAGAGGAACAGGCTCACTTTCGGAATAGGGAATTGGGATTCGTATTTCAAAGCTGTGATCTTCTAGCCAACTCTACAGTGTTTGAGAATCTCGAGCTTCCATTGATTTATGCTGAAACTGATAGAAACATTAGGCGTGGAAAAATTCTGAGGGCTTTAGAAAGGGTCGGACTGTCTCACCGAGTAGACCACTGGTCTAACAGACTTTCAGGGGGCGAGCGCCAGCGAGCTGCCATAGCAAGAGCATTGGTAAATAATCCTTCGTTGATACTGGGAGATGAGCCAACAGGTCAGCTTGATCAAAAGAATACCGACATTGTGATAGAACAGCTTAGAAACATTGCGCGCCAGGGGTTTACTGTCGTGATTGTGACACACGAAGACGAAATTGGTCTGGCATGTGACAGAATCATAAGGATTAGAGATGGACGAGTTGTTTTTGAAGGCTTCGAAGTAATGTCAGTCGAGACTGTCCCCATGCAAGAACGACCAAAAACCGGTGTTACGATAACATGATACGTCTCGCATTAGTTGGTTAGTTCCAAAACGAAATATAGTGTCCCAGAAAATTTTTTCAAGCCATGCAGCCGCAAGAAGTTTCGTTTTCTTCAATGTTTAGGGGATGATTTAAAACGATAGAGTCTGCTTTGACGGTTATCAATCCCTCCGATTCCAGCTCGATCAGAATCTTTTCGCAACTTTTCCAGTCCATCGATAGATAGATGGGCAACACTGACTTAAATTCATCAAGACGCTTTTGGAAATCCAATGCGTAAAGGGTCATTAAAACTTGCTTATGTATGAGATCCAGGCCAGGGCGAGCCATCAATCCCTGTATTGTCTCATCCTTAAAAATTATATTCCCAACACTAGCGGTGCACATAAGTAATCTCCTGATAGAAATTAAATCCGATTCATTTATAATAATTGGTTTAATCACATAAAGCCGTATTGCAATAGATCCACCCGGCTTAAATGGATTTGACCCTTACGAATTCTTGGAACTCATGGTAGCTTTCCGGAGTTCCAATGTCAAAGAAGGGGCCTTTCTGTTCCAGTCCGAACATTCTCCCAGAACTCACCAAACTGGGAAATATTTCAGACTCCATGGAGAAGTTTCTTCTTTCCGGGAGCTGACTTATTAAAGAGCTGGATATAAAGGTAACTCCCGCGTTTATCAAACCAGGTTTTCGTGATATTATGTTTTTTTCCGTGAAGCGCGTTACCATACCTTTATGATTCAAACTAATTGAACCATACCTGCTCACGTCGGAAACCCTATACAGAGATATGGTCGCGTCCGCTTTTTTTGACCGGTGGAAATCATATAGCCCCTCAATGTCTACGTCTAGATATGTGTCGCCATTAACAAGTAGTGTTGGGTTAGTGGCGAAATGAAGGGCGTTCTTAACGGCTCCCCCCGTACCGAGGGGTTTCGATTCATAGGAAAAATTGATTTCAAGGTCAGGAAATTTTGATTTCGTGAAATAGTCTTCAATTGCATGCGCCTTGTAACCTACTAGCATTACAAATCTTCTGACACCCTTACTTTTCAGAAGTCTGGTCACAATTTCGAGGAAGGGGATCCCCAACACATCAGCCATAGGCTTGGGTCTGTCTGAAACTACCCTACTGAGCCTGGTTCCGAGACCACCGGCCAGAATGAATGTTTGAAAATCTAGTTTCGACTTTGACATTAATTGAATTTCACATTATGGGCTGGATGGTTGAAAGGCAATTCCTGAACACAAACATCCCGGAGTTGGGAATATTGGCACAACGTGAAACTGATTTTTCCAAATGTCTACAACCATTATACCACGGATTATGTTTTCCAGATCTCCCACCAATACCTTGAAAGTTTCAGTGACCTGAATAGAAGCGACAAGCGAAGCAACCGACGAAAGGACTCCGACTGTCGATGCCCGGGCATGTCCAGCCACATGCGAAGGATCGGGCCACAGGCATCTCAAACATGGAGTTTCGCCTGGTATTATGGTCATTACGTTGCCCATTGTCTCTACTGCTCCCCCGAAGATGTAGGGGATTCTCCTTCCGAGAATAGCGTCATTAACAATAAACCGGGTTTCGGAATTGTCCAGAGCGTCGACCACTATGTCCACGTTATCAAGCAGTTGATCTATGCTTTCATGATCAATTTTAATATTTACGGCGTCGATCTCAATCTTTGAGGCCATAGTTAACAGATTGGCTCGGGCTGCTTCTACCTTCGGTATACCCATTAACGCGTCTTTTTCATTGTAAAGTATTTGTCTATGAAGGTTATTCATTTCTGGAGCGTCTTTGTCGACTAATCTCAGAAACCCAACCCCTGCTCTGGCCAATAGGATGGATATTAAGGAACCAAGCGCGCCCATTCCCGCCACTAAGACACGAGCGCTTCTAATCTTTTCATGACCGGCCGATCCAATCACTTTCAAGAGAACATGGCGACTATACCGATCAAATTCGTCCGACATAAGCGACTCAATAAAGATATGGCGGGTTAGGAGGCTTTTCCAGGTCTTTCCAAACAATTCCTAACCTATCCTTGAAATAACCTTCCAGACGTTCAAAAAGACGCTTCCAGTGGGTGTGGCCCTGTGCCAGGCATTGAAGAATCTCAGTGATGTATTCCGGTAGTCTCACCAATTCATCCTTAGGTATAAAAGATACAGCCCCTAATTGGATAGATCTATTCAGTGATTCAACATTTACCGCATGCGCAGTGAGCATAGTAGCGGGCATTCCCTTTTTCCTGCAATGGATAAGCAATTCCAGACCATTAACCCCCATGATATCCAGAATGATCAAATCGAAACGCTTATCCCTGATCAAAGTTAACGCCTCTTCAAAATTCCCGGCCGCAGTGACTTTACTTTCGGGGAATTCCTCTATTATGACTTCCAAAATGTCAGGTTCATCGTCGACAGCAAGAAACTCTTTTCCCTTGAGTATTTCGAAGTCCTGCATCGAGTTTTTCCGTTGCCTTAAAAGAAAGTCTATCTCACTGACTCAAAATGATTCCGGATATCTCTATAATTAAACTCAAACAGAGAGAATTGATGTGACTACCGCAAAAGGTAATCAATCAACGAAATTATGTCAATAAAATGGCCAACACCAAAACAAACTCCTAAACTTCTATATGCTGGATCAATGGCGACTCACCCCTGATATTTCCTTTCAAAGCATGCTTGCAATGAAAGGTTTACCGGATAGATTTTACGCGAGCATTATGATATAAAATTCTTAGTCTGGAATTTGCGAGACCCTCAGCCTATGATTTTACGCTATCGTGTTCTATTTTTCCTGTTCCTGGCGTTATTGGGGGTTGGCGCATTAGATCGCGTACAGCCTCAGGACTTCCCATACCAGGCACCAGTAGCTCCTGAAGTCGATAACGGGGTACCCCAGACAAGGGGGCCCGGTAAAACAAATAACGACCAAAAGATTGGCCCCAGAATAGACCCGTTAGCCCCGGAGACTATCAAAAATTTTAGTTTCGGCCCACCTACTCAAGATTATCAGGATCCAGTTGTTTCAAAACCCCATTCCAACAAACAGTCGGCGCCAGTCAACTCTGAGTCTAGGCCTGCGATGCCGCAAGATTCTCGTTCACCTGTCTCCGGTCCCAGACAGAGTGTTCCGGCGCAGCAACCTAGGCGAGTCGATTGTTCACAGTATCCAGCCATGATCGCCAACGCCCGCTCAGAATCCGAAATGCAGATTACTGCGAGATATTACCTTACTTGCCTGTTACAGAGTGGGGTGCCATTGGAACACGCCAAGACCCAAGTGATCCAGACTATCGAGGCTGTCACAAGGGCCAGTCGTTAGAATAACTAATTTGCTAAGGCCTATTCGAGACTTTTCGTCCCATCTTGAAATTCATCCATATGAAATATAGGGTAACACTGACAAGTATGAGCCACACAAGTACAAGCCCTGTTAATTCTCTCCGGCTGAATATATCTATATAAATGAACCAGATAATGCCTGCAGTCCATATAAGAATCCATACAACGCCATAATATGGACTCTTAATTTTTTTCATTCTGCGTTTCCTCCGAAGGAATTTAGTTGTGATAGTGTCAATTTTTCTGCAAATTATGATCAGGTTCTTGTGGTATTCATAATCACAGTCTTGCCAATATAGAATCTTGGCGGTCTTCAGGTCAATACAGCAATTGATGGAAATATGCCTCTGCCCAAAAATTTAACCCGCCGCCGTTCAAACATGGAGACAAAGTGAATCTCATCCTTATTAACGTTAATCATGATGTTGGATTTGAATCCTCAGAAAGCATACCAATTTCTCTCGGATATATTTTGGCTTTTGTCGAAAAAGAGGGTAGCCAGGGAATAATTCTGGACGACTTACATGACAGACCTCTGAGTTTTTCTGATCTAGAATCGTGGATACGGAAAACAGAACCTCGAATAATCGGATTTACAGTTTATCAGAGCACGATGGAAAGAATCCTTTATCTCTCCCGATACATCAAATCGAGACATCCTGCGATTAACATTGCTTTAGGAGGCCCACAGATAGTTGGAATGCCCTCAGAAGCGCTTGATCATTTGCCGGATATCGATTTGCTCGTTCATGGCGAGGGCGAGCTTGTTTTCTCCGAAGTCATTAAATGTATCGAAAACAATGGTTCTTTCAAAGAAGTTCCAGGACTGAGTTACAGGAAGAACGGATGTATTGAACGTAGTAGCGGCGGCCCTGTTCCGCCCGATGATCTGGATGTATATCCTTCGCCATATCTTGGTGGGATCTTGAATCTTCAGGGAAAAGACACTGCAATTTTACTGTCCTCACGAGGCTGTAAACACTCATGCCTTTTTTGTATGACTCCAAGCGTATGCAACGGCCGCATCAGGTATCATTCAATAGACAGGGTGGTTGAAGAAATGGATTTCCTGAGCCAGCGAGGGATTCAAAGATTCTGGCTCGCCGACCCCAACTTTACAGAGAATAGGGACAGAACTATTGAACTCCTGCAGGAAAAGATCAAACGCGGTATTTCAACCCCATTTTGGTTTCAGACTCGTTCTGATTTGGTGGATAACAAGCTTCTGGATTTCTTGAAAAAAGCCGGGGCCGATACTGTGGCTTTTGGGTTGGAGTCTGGCAGTCCCGAGGTTCTCAGAAAAACGGGGAAAGGCATATCACTCGAAAAGGTCAGGGAAAATATAGCTTATGCTCAATCAGTTGGACTTGAAACTGAACTCTTTACTATCTTCGGATTGCCCGGGGAAACAGAAAATGATGCGAGGAACACGATTAATTTTGTAAAATCACTCAATATTCCTGTCGAATCAAACTCCGGTTCCCAACAGATGCAGTTATATTTCGGTTCCTCTTACGCAAAAAACTATCCAAAGTTTGGTTTCCACCCCATCCAAAAATGGAGACCAAAGTATCTTTCATTTGGGGACCAATATGAAACCGACAAAATGAACTTAGCCGGGATAAAAAAAGTTAGGAACCTGTGGGCCTTGGCAAACGAACAACTTAGTCGGGACGTCTATTACAAACAGAGAATTTTTGAAATTCTGGACTTTCTGTTGAGTTCGAGGGAGGACCTTGTTCAAGAGCCTGAATATTATGTTTATGGAGTTCTGGCCTCTAACGCCATTGAAGAATTCGATCTACTCAAGGACTTTGTTCTTGGATATAGGGATCTGGTGAGGGACTCTGAGTCTCTGGGGGAACTTGTGTCTAGTTTGACCTTTTTTCATGAGACTGACGAGCCTTCAGGACCGGACGACAGGATCATATTCGACTCCAGAAGTTATATGGGTAAAGTCCCGTTCACTGGAATATCTGGGAAGTACTGGGACATACTGTTGGGGCGGGGTTTGTTGCTTCCTTCCTTCGAAAAAGGTTTGTTGGGAGTTGTGGCTGGACAGGAAGCCAAGTTTGAGTTCAGTTTTCCTTCCGATTATCACCAGGTTGATTTGCAAGGTAAAACAGTCGAAATTAACGCAAAGATTCACAAGATCTTTAACACCTTTCAACCTCAAAAAATCGAAGATGTTCTTGCCTTGTCGATCCAAAATCACTACGACTTTCCTGATCTGGACTTTCTCAAAACAGAAAATGAGATTCTCTACTATCTTTGCCTTAGGGACGCTGATCCTCAAACACTGTTAAAAACACCCGGTCATTTTTTGGCCCTAACTCATATGTTCGCAAAACTCGGCAAACTTGACAAAGTAAAGGATTTGGCGAGTCTGATTAGCGGAAAACCTCACGCATTGAACGCCATAGCCGATACTTTATCAGCGTCAGGGAAGTACGATCTGGCTCTCGATTATTACGAAGCGATATCTTCGGCCGTGCCCTCGAGCCTTCTCAAGAGGGTGCGAATTCTGTTGAAGTTGATGCGACCGGATGAGGCTTATGAACTGCTTAAAAAAGCTCCACCTTCACAGGAATTGGACTATCAGGAAGTCATGTTAGAATGTCTGAAATATATCGACCCGGAATCTTCAGACCTTTCTTCTTTTGCCAAC
Organism: Pseudomonadota bacterium; assembly: GCA_043803345.1. GTDB lineage: Bacteria > Desulfobacterota > Desulfomonilia > Desulfomonilales > Desulfomonilaceae > CAJBEZ01. Next base: position 1,891 of record JAZDKD010000435.1, on the reverse strand, counting down.
CATGTGATGAACTTGAAGGTTTTAGCCGGAATCGACAGGGAATCAATGCCCAAATCCGGGAAGCGTCATCCTAGGCCTGTAGTTCACGGAGGAACACGTTTTGGCGATTAAAGACGCCGGAGTTAAAATGGTTTGATATTGAGCGACTTTTTTGGAGCAGAAAGATATGAATGAAAGCAAAGAAAATTCTAAAAGCCTAGTGACATACCACAGAGAAGGTCACATAGGCTTCATAACGCTTAACAGACCTGAAAAACTTAACGCCATGAGTCTGCGCCTTTGGGATAACCTGAGCAGTGCAATCTGCGACGCAGAGGAGGACTCAGAAAGTCGGGTAGTCGTACTCAGGGGAGAAGGAAGGTCGTTTTGTGCCGGTCTAGATCTGAGTCCAGAAAATGATCTGATACAAATAGTCACAGCGACCCCATCCGCAAAACAGAAAACCGATTTCTACAATGTAGTGAAGCGAATACAGAGCTACCACACTCGGATGGAAAGGCTCTCCCAACCAAGTATAGCTTTCCTCCATGGGCACTGTCTTGGAGCGGGTCTTGAGTTGGCGTTATGTTGCGACTTCCGGATTTGTTCCGCAGAGACTCTTTTCGGATTGCCGGAGGCAACATTGGCGATAATCACGGATGTTGGAGGACTGCAACGCCTACCCAGAGTGGTGGGACAGGGTCACGCAAGGGAAATAGCTTTTAGGGGCCACCGGTTTGACGCCCAGCATGCGCTCGTCATCAATCTGGTTAATCACGTTTATCCGGACCAGGAGACCATGAATGTTGAAGGCATGAAAATGGCCCTTGAAATAGCTGCTAATCCTCCGCTGGCCGTACAGGGAGCAAAGGATGTTTTTCTTTACAATCAAGAAGTTCCTATCGATAGGGCGCTTGAATTCAATGCGGCCAGATCATCAATGATAATGCCATCCGAGGACATCTTTGAGGCTTTTTCCGCTTACATGCAAAAGAAAAAAGGAAACTTCAAGGGCGCTTAGGCGTATAACTCATCGACTTTTTGGCTTTTAAATCGAGAACAAAATCTAGGAGGATGTATTGATAACCAAACTTTTGGAACCAATTTCTTTGGGCCCTGTTGAACTGAAAAATCGTGTCGTCATGACTGCGATGCATTTAAATTATACAGCCAATGGTCAAGTCAATGACCAGTTTATAGATTTTTATGTTGCCCGCGCCCTGGGAGGAACCGGTCTGATCGTCGTGGGTGGGGCCGAAATAAATGATCAGTCATCTGGCATTGATCTAATGCTCAGCATAAAAAATGACTCCTATCTTGAAGGTCTGAAGAAGTTTACCGACGCGATTCATGAAACGGAAACAAAGGTCGCAGTGCAGCTATACATGGCTGGAGCCTACTCGTTCTGCTCTCTCAAAGGATTGCCGGCTCTGGCTCCGTCGGAAATTACAAGTTATTTCACACGTCAGAAAACCAAGGCAATGACGATAGACGACATTTTTAAAGTTCAGGATGATTTTGTTCAGGCAGCTAAAAGGGCCGAGAAAGCAGGATTTGACGCGGTAGAAATCCTGGGTTCGGCAGGATATTTGATTTGCCAGTTTCTGTCACCAAAAACAAACAAAAGAGAAGACCAATATGGTGGCTCCCTGGATAACAGAATGCGCTTTGGCTTGGAAACAATTGCCGCCGTTCGAAGCGCCATTGGGAAAAACACAGCGTTATTGGTTAGGGTGGCCGGAAATGATTTTGTACCGGGAAGCAACACCAACACAGAGTCCAGGATTTTTGCCGCCGAGGCCGAAAAAGCAGGCGCAGACTGTATAAATGTTACAGGAGGGTGGCATGAAAGTCGTGTGCCTCAGATTACCATGGATTTACCCCAGGCGGGCTTCGTTTATCTTGCCCGTGG
>JAZDKD010000434.1:0-2563 GCA_043803345.1 Pseudomonadota bacterium | reverse complement strand
TAAGGGTCTGCAAAGGCACTTCCGGCAATTTAAATTCAATGCTTCAAGATATTCTGGCAGGCAGGAGAACCGAAATTGATTTCATCAATGGGGCAATTGCAGCGCAGGCTAAGTCTCTGGGACTCGAGGCTCCGGTCAACGAAACACTTGCGATGTTAATACGATCTTTGGAAGTCACAGGAAACGTTCGAATACCCAATAATTGATTTAGGCAAATCATAGGTTCTATCAAAGGACGTTGCGTGCGATTGCAAACAACGTCCTTTTGGCAACATCAGACCATCTAGAAGAGCGAGCTTATAAAGGCGAAGGGCAGTCCGATTATTTCAGCGGCAGTGGATAGTAGATCCGACCCGGAAGAATAGTCATCACGTTGGTCTGCGGCGTAAGGACTCGGCGCTGTAACAGGAGCGCTGGCCGGGGCTAGTTTTATGGTGATGCCGTCCCGAACGATTCTGTCATTTGGAGTCAACGATCCCATAGATGGTCTTGGGGCGGACGTAACATAATTCGGAACACCGCCATTGGGTGAGGACACATTTGGGAAAGAAAAATTCGACGCAGCGAAGGCCTCATTTGCACGAGGAACGGGTCGATAATCATGCGCTCCCGCCGGGAACTGCCAAGAATCCTGAGAAACTGGACGAACCTTTCGAATAGGCTTCTTCGGCGAAGAAGCGTATTGAGGGGTAGGGGTTGCTTTCTTAACTTTAGTCACGTTGTTTTTGTTCGCAATTTTCTGTATTGGGGTCACTGACGCAGGTTTCTCTGCGACGGGTTTGTTTTGGGTTATAACAGGTTTGGCTTCAATTTCTCTCGCCGTGTCACTCTTTTGAGGAGGCGGTGATAGCACTAGGTCTTTTTCCAGATCGCCTTCCAAGTCAAGGGCATCCTGTTTTGCTTCAGCCACAAGACTGGATCTGCCAATACCCACCGCTTCGACGTGAGGAGGTGGAGCCATGGCGGCGGCTGATTTGGGTTTAAACGCTATCGCCGGTCGTGCGGTGAACTTCTGGTCGGAATTGGCCGCCACGGGTTCAGCTTTTAGATTTGTAGACGAAGCGTCTTCATCTGATACGGTTTTCATTCCGGACCTGTATTCAGCTTTTATTAAAGTCCCGGGTTTTACGTAAAGGGGGGTTGGCGTGTTTCCTGCCGCTGCGTCAGCAAGCGCCCCCAGATTTCCGGCGCAAACCCACGACGCCGTCAACACCAAGATTGCTGCGGTAAGTGAGAATTTTTTCATCATCAGAATGTCTCCTTTCGCCAGACTTCCCATAGGAATGATCTTTTGAAACGTTTGGATTTTGACGGGTGGGTTGGATCTCCCTCCTTCCCGATCGATAAATGCGGCATACCATCAAAAAAGTGCATTGTCAACAGAATGTTATATTAAAAAATTAATGTAAAATATAATGTAAATGCTAATTAAGCCCAAAAAATCAATAGAATATTCTAATTTGGCTATGAGTTGGTGCGTGAGGAGGTGTTTTTAAAGATTGTCCAGACAGTCTCTACCATATTTACTTTATATAAAATCAATAACAACCTAATATAAAATGATTAAATAATATGCATTAATATTTCATGTGTCTATTTGAATCTTTAACAGATTATGAAGAACTTCGGAGAAAAACGCGTCTTTCAGATGAACGCGGCAAATTGTCAAGCTATAAAATTTAGTTAAGTCAACGACATAGATATATTATGTTAACTTAATTGCAGAAAAAAATATCGACTGGAATTTCACCTACCTAGCTTTTAATTGATCAAGGAGACGTCATTTTATTCTTGACACACTATATATTGTGGTATTAAGAGTTAGCTCCACAAAATGAAGCGTTCCTGGCTTGGAGGAGCGAAGCTAAAAGGCCAGCTTTCAAGTAGTTCAAGGAGTAAATTGAGTCCTTTCAGTTGCGGAAAGTGTTCAAGTCTTTAAGAAATTGATTATAAAAATGACAATAATAATGTAACTCATTCAAAAGGGTTATGTTTATATACGGAATATATTATTCATATTGCTGATAACCAACTATTATTACAGGGTGAATTTACCAATGAAAGGTGATTATCATGGCTAGTGTTGCAGAATTAAAAGATTTTAGAAAAGAAACCACCAGACGACATGAGACCACTGACATGGCTCTGTTTGTTCGAACCTCGAGCGAGGCCATGGACGGTTGGGATCCAAGTCGTATTGTCGACGCTTTGCTCAGGGAAACTTATATTGACGAGGGCACGGCTGAAGATATTAGCCTTGAAGTTGAAAACGACATAAAACGGAGTGGAATCAAAGTCATAACGGCGCCTTTGATCCGCGAAATGGTTAACGCCAAACTTCTGGAGAGGGGACTCGAATCTGTTAGAAGACTCCATACCAGACTCGGGTCACCACTTTATGATGTGGATCAACTTATAACTAGACCCAACAAGGAAAACGCCAATGTTCCCCATGGTCCGGAAGCCACGAATTTGACCCTGGCAGAGAACATCAAGAAGGAATACGCTTTATTGACTGTTTTTGACCAGGCGGTTGGCGACGCCCATATGAGGGGAGACATAC
>JAZDKD010000433.1:0-12933 GCA_043803345.1 Pseudomonadota bacterium | reverse complement strand
AAATTAAGGAACTTCTTGAAAACGCGGGACTTCCTCCTAGTGGTCAAACTCAACTTTATGACGGAAGAACAGGGGAACCCTTTGATACACTGGTAACGGTTGGGATCATCTACATGATGAAACTTCATCATCTAGTCGATGACAAAATACATGCTAGAGCAATAGGACCATATTCACTGGTCACTCAGCAGCCCTTAGGTGGAAAGGCCCAATTTGGTGGTCAGAGATTGGGAGAAATGGAAGTCTGGGCCATGGAATCCTATGGAGCGGCTTATTCGCTTCAAGAGTTTTTGACAGTTAAATCTGACGATGTCACAGGACGAACAAGAATGTACGAAAGTATCGTCAAGGGCACAAATGTCCTTGAGCCGGGTTTGCCGGAATCCTTCAATGTATTGGTTAAGGAGATCAAATCCTTAGGACTTGACGTTGAACTTCTGGAGAGTGACCCTGGAACAGCGGCTTGACGTGTTGGCGGTTTCTGTCTAGCCGAAGGACAGGAAAGACTAGAAATCAAACGCTCAGGAAATGATGTAAAGAAAATCACTTTAATGTGATTAATATAAACATTTTATCGGCGATAACCTGTAATCGATCGCCTAAATCCCTCGAGGCCTAAGAGGCCATTTCCCCAAAAAAATGGAGGGAAAAATGGAAGACGTTTATTATAGTTTTTTTGAGAAACCGAAAGATCCCTTGAATTTTTGCGCTGTGAAGATCTCACTCGCGTCTCCAGAAAAAATTCGGGAATGGAGCCACGGAGAAGTCAAGAAACCCGAAACAATAAACTATAGAACCTTCAAGCCTGAAAGAGATGGACTTTTTTGTGCAAAAATCTTTGGTCCCGTAAAAGATTTTGAGTGCAACTGTGGCAAGTACAAGAGAATGAAACATCGGGGCACAATCTGCGAAAAATGCGGCGTCGAAGTTATACAATCCAAGGTTCGCAGGGAACGGATGGGCCACATAGAGTTAGCCACTCCTGTTGCGCATATTTGGTTTTTGAAAAGTCTCCCAAGCCGAATTGGAACCCTTCTAGACCTTACACTGAAAGAAGTCGAACGGGTTTTATATTTTGAATCTTATCTGGTTATTTCAGCGGGAAACACTGGTCTAAAACCCGGAGAACTCATCAATGAAGAGCGATATCACCAGGCAAAGGAAGAGTTTGGAAAGGATATCGGTAATTTCGAAGCCCTGATGGGCGGAGAATCTGTGAGACTCATGCTCGAAAGGCTGGATTTGATCACTGAAAGCGTGAGACTCAGGTCGGAAATGAGAGATTCGTCCTCCGAAGCCAAACGGAAGAAACTTGCCAAAAGACTTCGAGTATTGGAGTCGTTAAAAGGAATCGAACCAGAGGCCCTAATCACTGAACTCTCAATCGTTTCGGAATCATTTGATCCAGAGAGTGAAAAAGGTAGATTTGTCAACGAACTGCTACAATCGGCTCAGGAACTTTTAGTCAAGTGGAGAGAAACTGAGGATTGGGAGGTTCGCAAGCAACTTGCCTTTGTTGAGATTAAAAACATCATTGATCGATTAGCTCGTTCCAGGATAGTTCACCCGGAACATCTCGGAAAATTTCGCCAATGGCAAAATCCAGCGTGGATGATTCTTACCACCGTTCCCGTCATACCTCCTGATTTAAGACCGCTTGTCCCGCTCGATGGGGGTCGTTTTGCAACTTCTGATCTAAATGATCTGTATCGAAGAGTAATCAACAGGAACAATCGACTCAAAAGGCTAAAAGAACTTAATGCGCCGGAAATCATTCTACGAAATGAAAAAAGAATGCTTCAGGAAGCCGTAGACGTTCTTTTCGATAACGGAAGAAGGGGGAGACTCATAACAGGCCCCAACAAAAGGCCCCTCAAATCACTCTCAGACATGCTCAAAGGAAAGCAAGGCCGTTTTAGACAAAACCTGTTAGGAAAACGTGTAGATTATTCAGGGAGATCAGTAATCGTAGTCGGCCCGGATTTGCGATTGCATCAGTGTGGGTTGCCGAAACGGATGGCTCTGGAGTTATTTAAACCATTCATTTACAACAAACTTGAAGAACGGGGATTCGTCACAACTATCAAGAGCGCCAAAAAACTGGTAGAAAAAGAAACACCTGAGGTTTGGGACATTTTGGAAGATGTTGTGAAAGAATACCCTGTATTGTTAAACCGAGCCCCAACACTTCACAGACTCGGGATACAGGCATTTGAGCCAATTCTGATTGAGGGTAAAGCGATACAACTGCATCCGCTTGTTTGTACGGCCTTTAACGCAGATTTCGATGGTGATCAAATGGCGGTACATATTCCGCTGTCCATCGAAGCTCAGGTTGAAGCTCGAGTTCTAATGATGAGCACCAACAACATACTTTCTCCGGCTCACGGAAAGCCAATTATTGTGCCTACCCAGGACATCGTGCTCGGACTGTATTATCTTACTCGAGAGGCCATAGACCCTGAAGGGGAGCGAGAGCCGAAGAAATTCTTTGGGCCCGACGAAGTTCGCGCGGCCCATGATTCAGGGAAGCTTGGATTACATGACCGAATCCTAATTCGTGAAAATGGGGAATTGATCCCGACCACTGTTGGACGAATTCTTTTAAGAGAGATTGTTCCAGAAGAAATTTCATTTGCGTCGATCAACAAGGTAATGAAAAAGAAGGAATTGGCGAACCTAATTGACGAAGCATACCGAAAATGCGGGGACAAAAAGACTGTAATTCTGGCGGATCGACTCAAGGATATGGGTTACCATTATGCCACGAAGGCGGGAATTTCGATCTGTGTCGATGACATGAAGATTCCTGACTCCAAGAAAGACATAATAGAAAAGGCCCGCAGAGAGGTTCTCGAAATACAGGATCAGTACAAAGAAGGTCTTATAACGGACGGTGAAAGATACAACAAAGTTATAGATATCTGGGCCCGCGCCAATGAAGACATCTCTGAAAGAATGATGAACGGGTTGCGTTTTAGCTCTTTGCAGCTAGCTGATGGCACCGAAAAGAAAGTTGAGAGTTTTAATCCGATCTACATGATGGCCGATTCAGGCGCTAGAGGTAGCACTCAACAAATCAGGCAGCTTGCAGGAATGCGTGGGTTGATGGCCAAACCTACGGGTGAAATCATAGAGACTCCAATTGAAGCGAATTTTAGAGAAGGTCTAACTGTTTTGCAGTACTTCATTTCAACGCATGGCGCTCGCAAGGGTCTCGCCGATACTGCTCTAAAAACCGCAAACTCCGGATATCTTACCCGAAGACTTGTTGATGTGGCACAGGACGCAATAATTAATGAGAAAGACTGCGGCACGCTAGATGGAATAGAAATGTCATCTTTGGAAGAAGGTGGTGAAATTATCGAACATGTCGCAGATAGAATCTTGGGAAGAGTTGCCCTGGAAGACATAGAACATCCGTATTCCGGGGAAATAATAGTTAAGGCAAACGAGGAAATTAAAGAAGAGCATCGTGACAAGATACAGGATGCCGGTATTGACCAGGTCCGCATAAGATCGGTTTTGACATGTCAGGCGAAGAGAGGTGTTTGCAGCCTTTGTTACGGGCGCGACTTGGCTCATGGAAAAATGGTCAACATAGGTGAGGCGGTAGGAATAATTGCGGCGCAGTCGATCGGGGAGCCAGGGACTCAGTTGACCATGAGAACTTTCCACATTGGAGGCACCGCATCTCTGAAAAGGAACATCATTTCAGCCCGAAAAAAAGGAACTGTATTAATTGAGAAAGAAAAGGAAAAACCAAAAGCCTTAATTGTTTATGAAGATTTCACCATTGATAAGGATGAAGTCGACGAATGGCTTGTTGGTGACGCCCAAACCTTGCGGGAAAATTCTTTTCTTTACAAAGGGAAAATTCATTTCCCGACCGAAGCCGAACTTATGGGTGGTAGAATAATCATATCGTCTGACAAGAAATCCTTTACTCTGTCAGATGAAGAAGGCGCCAAAAAGAAATTTGAACTTCCCGGTGGAAGTCGATTCATCGTCAGAACAAATTCTGATGTGCTGCCGCTAACATTCATATTTGACAGTACCACGAATCAGCCCAGAATGACTGAAGCTGAAAAACGTGGCGGGATATTGAAGCTATTGAGCAAAGAGAAGGGAAAGCACATCTATCGATTGTATGAACGCTATCCAATTATGGATTACATGAACGTAAAAGTTCAGGATGGCGACAAAATTGAGGCTGAAGGACAGGTTCTCTTGGAATGGCTTGGATCAAGTTCTTCTCAGGTCTTTTCCAGAAATGAAGGCACGATTCAGTTCATTGATTTGAAGACCGTAGTTAATCGTGACGGAGAGCTAGTCGCCATGAACAGGAACGGTTCTTTGGCTATTGTTGATGAAAAAAAACAAAAAAGAGAAGGCAACAAGGTCATTTACGGCGCCAAGCTTAGAGTAATGGATGGAGAGCATGTCAACAGGGAAACTCTTCTTGCGGAATGGGATCCATATACCATTCCGATAATCACTGAAGTTTCAGGATTTGTAAAATTTGGGGACATAATCGAAGGCGTGACTATGAGTGAACAAGTTGATGAAGTCACAGGTCTTTCGAGAAAAGTCATAGTGGAATACAAAGACAGAGATTCAGAAATACGTCCTCGAGTCTCCATCAAAGACGAGCGAGGCCGAACCATTAAAGTTGGAGATTCCGAGGCTCGTTATCTCCTTCCTGTCGGCGCGAACATAATGGCGAAAGAAGGGGAACAAATTCATGCGGGAGATGTTATTGCCAAGATTCCGCGAGAAACCACCAAGACAAAAGACATTACAGGCGGTTTGCCCAGGGTCGCGGAGCTTTTTGAAGCTAGAAAGCCGAAAGAATTCGCCATCATATCAGAAATCGAAGGGCAAATAGAATTTGGCAAGGATACCAAGGGAAAAAGAAAAGTGGTCGTGAGACCGGATGTGGGGGAACCAAGAGAATATCTGATACCCAAAGGCAAGCACATTTCAGTTCACGCAGGGGATTGGGTAGACGCAGGAGACGCGTTGATGGAAGGCTCCACCAATCCTCATGACTTGCTCGGTATCAAGGGTGAGAAAGATCTGGCAAAGTACCTTGTCGATCAGGTGCAGGAAGTTTATCGACTTCAGGGTGTCAAAATCAACGACAAGCATATTGAAGTCATTGTCCGTCAAATGCTCAGGCGCGTTAAAGTTAAAGAAGTTGGAGACACTGACTTTCTTGCTGGGGAACAAATCGACCGGGCTCTTTTTCAGCGGGAAAACGACAGAGTGATGGAGGAAGGAGGTGTTCCGGCTGTTGCGGAACCTTTACTCTTGGGCATAACTAAAGCGTCGCTGTCAACGGATTCGTTTATCAGCGCGGCAAGTTTTCAAGAAACAACCAAAGTTCTAACCGAGGCTTCATTATCCGGCAAGATTGATTATTTGAGAGGACTTAAAGAGAATGTAATCATGGGGAGGTTGATCCCGGCTGGAACAGGTCTGAATCAATATAAGAATCTCAGGCTACGCCATGTTGAAGGTTCGGATTCAGTTGGAGAAGCCGCGCAAAATGACACTCGGTCTACCGAAGCAATTAAAGAATCGGCCTGATCGGTAGTTCAAATCATGGGATGTTAGATCCTTTGCAATGAAGAATGTTTCTGGAAGCAAATGGTAAAATTCGATCATTTGTTGAGTTTTTCCATTGATGAATTGGACGGCGGATAATTACCGGTCGTCCAATTTTTGAAAACAGCTTGACAAAGTTATGAAGATTTGATCATAATACTTAGATACATGTTTGGAGGTAATGGCGAATGCCAACGATTAACCAGCTGGTCAGAAAAGGACGGACGAGGCCTAGAAGAAAAACATCGGCCCCAGCCCTGACCAACTGCCCGCAACGACGTGGTGTCTGTGTAAGGGTATATACAACTACACCCAAAAAACCGAATTCCGCCTTGCGTAAGGTTGCAAGAGTTCGTCTTACGAATGGCTATGAAGTCACGTCGTATATTCCAGGCATTGGTCACAACCTTCAGGAGCACTCGGTTGTGCTCATCCGAGGTGGACGCGTAAAGGACTTGCCAGGTGTCCGGTATCATATAATTCGAGGAGCTCAGGATGCATACGGAGTTACGGACCGTAAACAGGGCCGGTCCAAGTACGGAACGAAGAGACCTAAGTAATCCTCGCTGAACAGCGCCGAGTCGATCGTCAACATTTCGGCTCATATTCATCAAACAAGCCCCCATTCATTGTTGGAGGATTGTTTAATCGGGTCCGGATGATCCGCCGATGGCGGGCGAAACAAGTTTAGAATAAAGACGTTACCAGTAAAAGCGAACTCCAATCGCTATGTCTTCTAAACTTAGTCATTCCGGTATTTACCCGCTTCAGTTCGTTCTTGATTTTACCGCGGACTATCAGAGCCGCACAGCGTATTTGGGAGTTAATTCGAATGCCTAGAAAAGGTAAAGTTCCAAAAAGAGATGTTTTGCCGGACCCAAAATTTCACAGCAAACTGGTTTCTAAGTTTGTTCATGGTGTTATGTGGGAAGGCAAGAAATCCGTAGCGGAAGCCATCTTGTATGGCGCGTTCGACATAATCGCCAGGAAGACCAATGAAGATCCTCTTAAATACTTCGAACGAGCCGTTGAGAACGTCAAGCCCGTCCTCGAAGTGAGGTCAAGGCGCGTAGGGGGTAGCACCTATCAGGTGCCGGTGGAGATTCGGCCGGAACGCAGACAGGCGCTGGCCATAAGATGGTTGATTCAGTACGCAAGGAACAGAGGCGAAAAAAGTATGATGGAGAAGCTTGCGGGAGAATTCCTGGATGCAGCCGGCAACAAGGGCAGCTCAGTTAAAAAGAAGGAAGACACACACAAAATGGCTGAAGCTAATAAGGCTTTCGCTCATTACAGGTGGTAGAGGCCGAGTCGAGATTACACAATGAACCTGGAACCGATTCAACATACCCGCAACATTGGAATCATGGCGCATATTGATGCGGGTAAGACTACTACGACTGAGAGAATTCTCTACTACACAGGGGTTTCTCACAAGATCGGAGAGGTTCATGACGGCAAGGCGGTCATGGATTGGATGGAACAGGAGCAAGAGAGAGGAATCACAATAACCTCTGCGGCAACTACCTGCCAGTGGAAAAACCATAAAATAAATATAATTGACACTCCAGGGCATGTTGATTTCACTATTGAGGTAGAAAGATCTCTTAGAGTTCTCGATGGAGCCGTTGCGGTTTTTTGCGCCGTAGGTGGAGTTGAGCCGCAATCGGAAACAGTCTGGAAGCAGGCCGATCACTATGAAATCCCGAGGATTGCATTTATTAACAAGATGGATCGCTTGGGAGCAGACCATATAAGGGTCATGGAAATGATGAAGAGCCGACTGGGAGCCACTCCTTTGGCGCTTCAATTACCGATTGGCACGGAAGACGGCTTCTGCGGTGTGATAGACCTCATCAACATGAATTCAATCACCTTTGATGAGGGCTCCATGGGAGTTACCTTCACGACAAGCGGAATTCCAGAGAACATGATGGAAGAAGTCCTGGTAGCCCGTTCCGAACTTCTGGAAGCCGTGTGTGAGCTTGATGACGCAATGCTCGAAAAATATCTTGAGGGAGAGACGAATTTCTCTCCAGAGAGACTCATAAAGACTATCAGGCAGGGTACGGTTGACCTAAAGGTCACCCCTGTCTTTTTGGGGTCAGCCTTTAAGAACAAAGGTATACAGCCGCTTCTGGATGCCGTGGTCGATTTTCTTCCGTCTCCAATGGATATTCCACCGGTGGAAGGCAAAGACGCAAATGGCAAAACTGATGTGCGTGAAGTTGATGGACCACTGGCAGCGCTGGCCTTTAAGGTGATGAATGATCCCTACACCGGCAGTCTTACCTTTGTCAGAATATATTCTGGCAAAATTTCAGCCGGTTCGTCTGTCATGAACGCGAACACCTTGAAAAAGGAGCGAATAGGCCGTTGCTTGAGGATGCACGCGAATCAGCGCGAAGAAATAAAAGAATGTTCCGCTGGTGAAATTGTCGCTCTGGTAGGTATGAAAAACACGAAGACTGGGGACACGCTCACCGATGAAGATCATCCTCTTCTCCTTGAGTCAATGGATTTTCCGGAACCGGTAATATCAGTTTCCTTAGCCCCCAAGTCTCGAGATGGCATTGACAAACTATCCAGGGCTTTGAGCCGATTGCTCAAGGAAGATCCGTCCCTTCGTGTAAAATTGGATAAAGAAACAGGCCAGACCATTCTCTCGGGGATGGGAGAGCTACATCTTGAAATAATTGTTGACAGGCTTCTCAGGGAATTCCAGGTCGAAGCCGTTGTTGGAGAGCCTGAGGTTGCCTTCCGAGAAACTCTGACTCGAGATGTCAGGATCAACTATAGGCATGTGAAACAGACGGGCGGTAAAGGCCAATTCGCCGAAGTAGTGATCGAGGTCAAAGCTCTTGCTAGGGGAGCTGGTTTTCAGTTCATCGACAAGATCACAGGTGGGGCGATCCCCAAAGAATATATAAGACCTGTAGAAGATGGTGTTAAATGGGCCATGGAATCAGGAGTGGTAGCGGCTTATCCTGTGGTGGACGTAGCTATTACGCTTTCCGACGGTAAATTTCATGAAGTGGATTCATCTGAAATGGCTTTCAAAATGGCTGGATACATGGCCTTCAAGGAAGCCTGCCGAAAAGGCCAGTCAATCCTGCTTGAGCCCATAATGGATGTTGAGGCGGTAACACCAGGGGAATTTTTGGGCGACGTGTTGGGAGACCTGACCGCTCGACGCGGCAAAATCCTTGGAATGGAAAGTCGCCTTGGGGTTCAGACTGTTGGTGTACGGGTGCCGTTGGCTAGGATGTTCGGATATGCAACAGATTTAAGAAGCCTGACACAAGGTAGAGCGACATTCACCATGAGATTTTCACACTATGAACCTGCGCCACAATCCGTAACGGAAAAGATCATCGCGCAATTTAAACAATCTGGAGGAGCCCATGGGCAAGGCGAAGTTTGAGAGAACGAAGCCACACGTGAACGTAGGGACGATAGGTCACATAGATCACGGCAAGACGACATTAACGGCGGCGATAACACGGACGTTGGCCAAGAAGGGATTTGCCTCTTATGTGCCGTTCGAGGAAATTGACAAGGCGCCTGAGGAGAAGGAGCGTGGTATAACCATAGCTACGGCGCATGTTGAATATCAGACTGAGAATCGGCATTATGCTCATGTTGATTGTCCTGGGCACGCTGATTACATCAAGAACATGATAACCGGCGCTGCGCAGATGGATGGGGCGATATTAGTGGTAGGGGCGAATGATGGGCCTATGCCTCAGACGCGAGAGCACATATTGTTGGCTCGTCAGGTGGGTGTGCCGTACATAGTAGTGTTTTTAAACAAAGTGGACATGGTAGATGATCCGGAGTTGATAGAGTTGGTGGAGTTGGAGTTACGTGAGTTATTGAGTTCATATGATTTTCCGGGTGATGATATACCGATAGTCAGGGGTAGCGCTCTTAAGGCTTTGGAAGCTGGTGATCCCAAGCATCCTGACTGCCAGTGCATACTTGAATTGATGCAGGCGATAGACACTTATATACCTGTTCCCCAGCGTGACATAGACAAGCCGTTCTTGATGCCTATAGAGGATGTTTTCAGCATATCTGGTCGAGGCACTGTGGTTACGGGACGAGTGGAGCGAGGCCAGGTCAAGGTAGGCGAGGAAGTTGAGATAGTGGGAATCAAGGATACACGCAAGACGGTTTGCACTGGAGTGGAGATGTTCCGGAAGGTATTGGATTCAGGCCAGGCCGGTGACAATGTAGGTTTGCTTTTAAGAGGGATTAAGCGAGAGGATGTGGAGCGAGGCCAGGTAGTGGCTCATACTGGTTCAATAACGCCTCACACGAAGTTCAAGGCTGAGACGTATATATTAGGCAAGGATGAAGGGGGTCGTCACACACCATTTTTCAATGGTTACCGACCTCAGTTTTACTTTAGGACGACGGACGTTACCGGTATAATAACATTGCCTGAGGGAGTGGAGATGGTGATGCCGGGAGACAATGTTTCTCTTGAGGCGCATCTCATAACCCCCATAGCAATGGAGAAGGAGCTGAGGTTCGCAATCAGGGAAGGTGGCCGAACCGTTGGAGCCGGCGTCGTCTCCGAAGTCATCGAGTAAGATTTGGTTAGATATAAGAGGAATGTCCATGGATATGCAAGCGCTAAAAATAAGGATTCGGTTAAAAGCCTACGATCATAAGCTGTTGGATCAATCAGCGTCGGAAATTGTTGATACCGCTTGGAGGACAGGAGCCAAGGTTGCGGGTCCGATACCTCTTCCCACGAGAATTCATAAATATTGTGTGCTGCGCTCGCCTCATGTGGACAAAAAATCTCGTGAACAGTTCGAAATCAGGGTCCACAAAAGGTTGATCGATATTTTGGAACCAACCCAACAGACCCTGGACGCACTCATGAAGCTAGATCTATCCCCAGGAGTTGACGTGGAGATTAAGGCTTGATTTTAACTGTAACATTTTGGTCCAGGAGTTTCTCATGGTTAAAGGCTTGATTGGTAAAAAACTTGGTATGTTTCAGACGTTCGACGAATCCGGTCACTCTTTAGGGGTATCAGTGGTTCAGGCGGGTCCTTGCAGAGTAGTTCAAAAAAAGCCTAATTCTCGCGTTCAGCTCGGTTATGGAATCGCCAAAGAAAGCCGCCTGTCCAAGCCCGCCTTGGGACATTTTAAAAAGGCTGGCGTAGAAGCTTGCCAACATCTAAGGGAATTCCCGGCGGAGAACCCGGAGGAGCTCGCAATAGGTCAGGAAATCGGAGCAGACATATTTGTACCGGGTGAAATCGTCAAGGTTGTCGGAACTGGGAAAGGAAAAGGCTTCGCTGGCGTCATGAAAAAATGGAATTTTGGAGGCGGAAAGGCAACCCATGGATCGCGCTCGCACCGAATTCCCGGATCTGTTGGACAATGCGCGTGGCCGTCTCGTATATTCAAGGGAAAGAAGATGCCTGGCCGACTTGGCGGGAAAAGTGTAACCGCCCCGACAGTTCAGGTAGTCGAGGTAAGACCTGAAGAAAACCTGCTTTTATTAAAAGGCCCCATTCCCGGGTTTCGTGGATCGATTGTGCTTATAAGGAAACGATAATGGCTCTAGTGGACGTTGTTAACCAGGACGGAGAAAAGGTCGACTCAATAGAGCTTGAGGACCAAATATTTAACACTGAGATTCGAGACAGTCTCGTTCAGCAAGTCGTTGTTTGGCAGCTTGCCAAACGTCGTTCCGGATGCGCTTCCACCAAGACTCGTGGCCAAATCCGAGGCGGTGGCAAGAAGCCCTGGAGACAGAAAGGGACAGGAAGGGCTCGAGCAGGAACCAGTAGGTCACCAATATGGAATGGTGGAGGAACGGTTTTCGGTCCGCATCCCAGATCATATGAATTTTCATTGCCCAAAAAAGTCCGAAAATCAGCAATCAGAATGGTTTTGACCTCTAAGCTGAGAGAAGACAAACTGACTGTTCTGGACAAAATTGATATTGAAGCTCCTAAGACAAAGCTGTTCTCGGAGATGATAAAAAAACTTGGGGTTCAGGATCAAAAGACTTTGTTTGTGATTCCCGAAAAGAACGCCGATCTAACGAGAGCCTCCAGAAACATTTACAAAACGCTCGTGTTGCCGACTGAAGGCATCAATGTCTATGATTTGCTCCGTTTCGAACGTCTGACTATCTTGAAGGACGCTCTTCCGAAAATATCTGAGAGGCTGAGCTAATGTTTGAAGAATACAAAATCATCCGTCGGCCTGTAATTACAGAGAAGGGCTCTACTCTAAAAGAGGACAACAATCAGGTCATCTTCGAAGTTGACCGGCACTCGAACAAACCGGAAATAAAAAAGGCTGTGGAAAAGCTGTTCAAGGTTACTGTGCTGTCTGTTCAAACTCAAAATCTAAAGGGCAAGCCTAAAAGACTTGGCCGCTTTGTAGGGCGTAGGAAGCACTGGAAAAAAGCCATAGTCACTCTCAAACAAGGAGATAGAGTAGATTTCTTTGAGGGTGTGTAAGTATAGGCGCTCTTTTAGCAGTGAGTAACCAGCGTGACTGTAAACTGATTCAAGACAAAAAGTTAAGGATTTAGTTCATGGCAATTAAGAAATACAAACCAACATCTCCGGGAATCAGGTGGAAGACTGGTCATTCTTTCGACGAGATTACGGCAGACGAACCATTGAAGTCTCTCGCCAGCGGCACGGTCAGAGGTAGTGGACGAAACAATAATGGTCGAATCACCGTACGCAGGAAAGGCGGCGGCCACAAGAAATTATTCCGCATCCTGGACTTCAAAAGAAGCAAGACAGATGTCCCCGGAGTTGTGGCAAGTGTGGAGTATGACCCCAACCGAAGCGCCAGAATAGCTCTGATAAATTATGCGGATGGAGGAAAAGACTACATCCTTTGGCCTAACGGGTTGCAAGTTGGCGATTCAGTGGTCGCCGGAGACAAGGCGGATATCAGACCTGGAAATTGCTTGCCTCTGAAAAATATTCCACTGGGCACCATGGTTCATAACGTGGAGATGAAAATTGGCAAGGGTGGCCAGATAATTAGAGCGGCTGGCACATATGGACAACTGATGGCAAAAGAGAAGGGATACGTCCAGGTCAAGCTTCCATCCGGCGAAGTGCGCATGGTTTTGGATCGCTGCCGTGCAACCGTAGGCCAGGTGGGAAACCTAGACCATGAAAGAATTTCGTTAGGTAAAGCTGGGCGCGCTCGTTACCTCGGTCGGCGTCCCAAGGTTCGTGGCGTGGCAATGAACCCAGTCGATCATCCTCACGGTGGAGGAGAAGGCAAGACATCAGGAGGAGGGCATCCTGTAACGCCATGGGG
>JAZDKD010000432.1:0-8529 GCA_043803345.1 Pseudomonadota bacterium | reverse complement strand
CCGACTCCACTGTTTCGGACCCTCCAGCCCCCGCTTCCAAGAGAATTGGGCTGTGCGATTTGAAGCATATCAGATTTATTTCCCTTGGAATTTTGGAGGTCTTTTTTCATGAAACGAAGCTATGCCTTCCTTGACGTCCTCACTCTCCATGCAGATCTTCTGGCCAAACACTTCCATCTCCATACCAATTCGGGTTCCCCCGTCCAATCCGCCGTGAATGGCCTTTTTGGCCATTCGATGAGCCACTGAAGGCCCAGTTGCAATTCGGAGAGCGAGGGCTTTGGTTTCTGATTCAAAGCGGTCCTGCGGAACAACTCGGTTAACAAGCCCGATACGTTCCGCCTCTAATGCGGTAATCATCTCGCCAAGAAATATCATTTCCTTCGCCCTGCCAAGCCCCACAACTCTTGCCAAACGCAGAGTTCCGCCCAAGTCTGGTATAACTCCAACTCGTACATAGTGTTCGCCGAGTTTCGCCTCCTCTGTCGCAATTCTCAGATCGCAGGCAAGGGCCAAATCAAGTCCACCTCCCACGGCGTAGCCATTGATGGCGGCGATTACCGGCACGTTCAATTCCTCCACCATCATGATCACGCTTTGGAGATATCGCAGTCGTTCCATAAACTCTGTTGGAGGTAACGCCCTCAGAAAATTCACCAGCGCCATATCTGCGCCACTGGAAAATGCCTTACCCTTACCTGTAATGATCAATACTCTTGTGTCTTCGATTCGCTTCAAAGCCATTTCCAATTCTTCGAACATTGTTAGATTCATAGCGTTCATCGCGTCCGGTCTGTTCAGAACTATGGTGGTGACATCCTCATTTGTGAATAATTCAACAGTTTTAAATTCCATGATTAATCCCTCTCGGAGGAAATTGATTCTGCGATTGGTTTGGCTCGGAATCTCCGAGGCTTTCTTGTTAATTGGGTGCGGGGTTGGTTTGCTTTGTAGAAGCGGAGCAACTTACAATGGCTGTTCCTTAGACTGATTGGGGCGAATCGCCAAGATTTGCTGGTGAGGTTTGCTTGTCATCTTGTCTCCTGACTTTAGTTTGACGTCTGCGCTCCTCATCACGAACTTCGCGCCGCAAGAGCTTGCCGACCTTGGATTTTGGCAGCATGTCCCTGAATTCTATGTACTGTGGGACTTTGTATTGAGCAAGTCTGCTACGGCAAAAGGCAATTAAATCATGTGCGCTTACGCCTCTAACGTCATCTTTTGTCACAACAATGGCCTTGATGCGTTCTCCTACCCTAGAGTCGGGGACGCCAACTACGCAGGCTCCGACAACGGCTTCATGATCCTGGAGTATGGCTTCGACCTCGGAGGCGGACACCCTATAGCCTTTGTGTTTTATGAAGTCGGCCTTTCTGTCGACGTAATAAAGTTGTCCAGCCTCATCCATTTCCACGTGATCGCCCATCCTGTACCATTTTTTTCCGTCTATCTGCACGAATGATCGGGCCGTTTCTTCCGAATCCATCCAGTAGTCCATCAGGAAAGGTGAACTGACAAGCAATTCGCCAACCTGACCACTAGGCACAGGCTCCAGAGTATCGGGATCAACTATCATGACCTCACGAGACGAGAACGGCTTACCCAAGCTTCTGTGCGTGGGGTCTTTGTCCATAGCGCTCAGTGCAAGGCCACCTGTTTCAGTAGAACCGTAAACCTGGTATATAGGGTGATTAGTCAGTTTCCTGAATCTATTAAAAACCTCTTCCGGAAGCACATCCCCTCCGCTCCACATATATTTCAAGGACGATAAATCGTAGAAAGGCAGCCGATCATTTTCCAGGATCATTCTATAGAGCATAGGCGCTCCCAAGAACAAAGTCGCCCTGTATTTGCCTATTGCTTCAAGAATACTGTCTACCACCGGTTGCGGCATAATAACCGTAGGATTCCCCACGGTCAGGGCAATACCTGTGAACATCATTTGGGCCATGATATGAAACAGAGGATTCACCAAGACAAACACGTCATCACCTTCAGAAACGTGTCCTTCGGTGACTTCATACATGTCTCGGATATACGAAACCATCCCGCTGTGAGTGCCTGGCACCCCCTTAGGTCGACCAGTCGTACCTCCAGTGTAAAGTATGTAAGCGAGATGCTCGCTTGGATCTATGTCTACTTTAGGAAGCTTTGAGTAACTTCCACTAAGAAGGTCTTTGAAGAAACTCACATCGGGCGTTCTGGGGGCCACTCCACGAGGAATTCTATCAAAAAGCCACCCTGCGGTTCGTTTCCACCATGGGAGCATATCCCCTAAATTGGTCACGATAATTCTTTTTAGATGCGTATCCCGCCGAACTTTAGTCACATATCCAAAATTTGTGTCTTGACAGATAATAGTTTCAACTCTGCCATGATTCATCTGGAAGGTTATTTCAGAAGGCGTGTATATGGGAGATGTGGGTATTACCACTCCCCCGATTTTCTGCACTGCAAAATATGCGATCACCCACTGGGGACAATTCCCCAAATAGAGCATCACCTTGTCATTGTTTTTCACACCTATTTCATACAGGCCGGCAGCAAACCTGTATATGAGTTCCCGCAGATCAGAATATGAAAATTTTTCACCCAAATAGACCATGGCTATCTTGTGGGGATACTGTCTGGCCACCCTCTCAAAGCCGGTAATCACTTCTTCGTCTATAGATTGAACACCCTTCATAGGTTTCTGTCACCCTCCCTTTCAGGCCAGAATTACATTCCTCCGAAATAAGCATCCATAACATCTGGATTGTCTTTGAACTGATCTCGGGTGCCTTCAAACACAACTCCCCCATTTTCAAGCACATAGCAGTAATCCACTATTGGAATTAATGGTTTGGCATATTGTTCGCTGAGGAGAATAGTCAGACCAAATCGGCCATTTATCTCCTTAATCGCTTTGGCTAGTCTTTTTTCAACAAGTGGAGCGAGCCCTAGCAGAGGCTCGTCTAATATCAGCAACTTGGGTTGGGCCATCAAAGCTCGACCGATAGCCAGCATCTGCTGCTCTCCCCCACTAAGAAACCCACCGTATCTGTTCCTGAATCGTACAAGCTCAGGGAAGATTTCGAGCACATATGAGAGCATCTTTTTCGCTTGGGGTCTGGATGCCAGGTATCCGCCTATTTTGAGATTTTCCAGGGTAGTGCTTTCGGCGAAAATCCGACGCCTTTCAGGGCATAACACAATTCCCTTCCTTGCTCTCTTGCTAGGTTCCAAATTCAGAATGTCCTCGCCATCAAACGTTAACTCTCCGTGCCATGAAATTCTTTCACCGCCCCTCATCGTTTCCTGTTTTGCATAGTAGGCGATTATCCCAGAAATAGCCGACATCAAGGTTGTTTTGCCAGCGCTATTTGATCCGAAGACTCCGGTGATCCTACCTGTCAAACACTTCAGACTGACATTGTTAATTGCCAAAGCATTCTCATAAAAAACCATCAGGTTTTTTACTTCCAACAGGGCTGAGTTTGCGGGCATCAATCCTCCCAATCCTCGCCAAGATAAGCCTTCCTCACCTCGTCTTTCCGCATAACATCCTTAGGGGTTCCCTCAGCTATCTTTACTCCAAAATTCATTACCAAGACTTTGTTTGCTACCTGGAAGAGTTCTTTTAGGCGATGTTCGATCATGATCAGAGTCATTCCTTTAAGTTGAAGCTTCTCTATCAAAGGAACCATACTTGTTATTTCTGCCATACTCAGGCCTGAGAAAACTTCATCACAGATAATGAGCTGAGGGTTCATGGCTAGACACCTAGCCAGTTCCAGTCTCTTGAGGTAACCGAGAGGAAGCGTGTTGGCGAGCTTGAAGGGAACACGAGCGTCACGTTCAAAGCCAACCTCTTCCAGTAGGTCTATAGCTACGGAGTCCCTGTCTCCAAGTTTCCCTTCGGCCGTGCGTCTTGCCCTGGGCGAGTAAAGGGTTGGGATAAGGTTTTTATAAGCAGGTAGACTGTGATAGGGCCGCATTATCTGGAAGGTTCTGGCAAGTCCTGCGTCAGCTATCTTATGGGCCGGCCACTTGGTGACGTCGTTCCCGTCAAATATTACCTGGCCTGAACTTTTCTTTACGAATCCCGTAGTGAGGTTGACCAAGGTAGTCTTCCCTGATCCATTCGGTCCTATGACACCCAAGACATCGCCACGGAGAACATCAAAGCTCACATTAGATACCGCTCTAACGCCACCAAAAGACTTAAACAGCCCTGAGACACGAAGAAGCGTTTCTTTTTCCATGGCGTCACACTTTGACCTGATATTCAAATTGTTCGTATTTTCTTCGAGCCCAATTCAGAAGTCCTTCACTCCAGAAAAGGACAACCACAACAATCAAAACGGAATAGAAAATAACCCTTAACCCAGGAAAAGCACGCAAGAGTTCAGACGCTGGGACGAGAATCATTGTGGCTATCAATGGCCCCACAATAGTTCCAGGACCTCCCACCACCACCGCAGCAAGTGGAAAAATGGAGAAATCCATGGCTAGCAGTGACAAACCTACCCATCCATAAAGATGAGAGAGATAGGCGCCTGCGAAGCAACTCATCAGTCCCGCGATGAATACCGCAAGCGCTTTGTAGTGGATTATGCTTATCCCCGAAGCCCTGATGGACAGTTCGTTATCTTTTATGCCCCTGAAAACCAAACCGATGTCCTCGTTTACGAGTCTCCTGTAGCCAAAGGCAGAGGCTAGAGCCACACCCAGAACGAGATACTGATTAAACCAGATGTTGGGAAGCATAGAAAGGCCAGTAATACCTTCTGTGCCGCCAAAAACCCCTGTTGCTGAGATTATTTTGGCGCACATTAATGGATACACAAAGCTAACAACTGCATAATAGACGCCTCTGAGGGGAAGTGTGGGCAGAAAGGCCAAGGTGCATAGAAGAGCGCCAATGACCGTCCCTGCCGGAATGGTTACAATAGGGGGCCATCCAAGAGCGGCATTGAGCATTCCGGAGGTATAACCACCGACTCCGACAAAAAAGGCCATCCCCAGGCAACTTAACCCAACAAAATTGGCCAAAAAATCCAGACTGATCGCCAGCAATCCATATATGCCGACTAGACAGAGAACCTTCTGCCAGTAAATCCCCGGCACAACAAGGGGCAGAAGTAGCAAACCTATAATGAGACACAATCGGGGGACGAGCAAGTACATAAGCTCTTTCATGGACGAAAGGGCGTATATGGTGTCTGACCTTACCTTCACGCCCCTGTCTATTCTCTTCTTGCGTTCCGAGAATCCCGCCATTTATACCCGGTCCTCCAGTTCTTTCTGACTTCCCATCAACCCCGACGGCTTCAGGATAAGAATCAATATTATAGCGGCGGTTGCCACTACCATTTGATATTGTGGAGCAAGATATCTGACCGTCAATATTTGAGCATATCCCAGAATGAAAGCCGCCATCACGGCTCCAAACCAGCTTCCCAGCCCACCAACTATGCAGACCGCTAGGGCGAAAACTAGTACCTCATACCCTGTTTCCACTGATATGGTTCCAAGAGGTATGGTCACTATCGCCGCTACCGCCACTAGTGCGGAACCTAAAGCCAGGGATATAGTGGCGGCTATGTCGCAGTTTATACCTAACATTAAAGCGGCCGGCTCATCTTGGGCAATGGCTCTCAAGCTAAGTCCAATCTTTGTATGACGAGTAAAAAGCCACAAGCCGCCGACCAGAAGGATTCCTATCATTACTATTATGAGGCGTTGCCAATCAACCGGCACTCCGAATATATTTACAACCCCCTGAGCGAACTTGGGCAAACTGTATTGCGGACCACGAAATCCCGCCAAGCGGAAACCTTCTAGAATAGCGGCGCCGATCGCGAATGAAACCACAATCTCAGAAAAAGGCATTCCACGAACTCTTTTCAGGGCAAACTGATAGATTACGCCTCCCACCAATGAGGTCGCCAGCAGAGAAAGCACTATGGATGCTACATAGTTAAATCCAATTTGTCTGAAGAGAATCCAGGTCAAACATGCGCCGAGAATGTAAAGAGCTCCATGAGCAAAGTTTGGTACACGGCTGACCCCGTAGGCAAGGGCGAAACCTATGGAGATCAGCGATAGATACATGCTGTTCACAAATCCATAAATCAAGAGATCCATTACACTCTACCTTCCTGTCATACGTGTTGAGAAGTCGCCTTTTCGATTGTCAGGATCTCATTTAAACCATGGTGGAAGTTGAATATCCCCGACCCTTATGCTTTCAGGAAATACCGTGATTCTTTTTCCATTCTGCCACTGGATAACTGTGCCCACTGCGCCTTCTTTGGGATCCATTGATTGAACAATGTCATGGTCCGGCTTGAATCTTATCCGTCCATAGACGCCCACCATGTCCGTTTTCTCCAGAGCTTTGGCCACCGCATCAGGATCGAGGCTACCGGCGCGCTCTATTGCATCCTTGAGGACGTATACGCCCATATAACTGGTCGAAATTCCATAAGCGTCAGGATCGCGACCGTATTCTTTCTTGAAGGCCTCCACGAATTGCATGGTCCACGGTGTAGCGTTTGAAGGGGCATTTCCGGCATTCAACAAATCAACGACAAAATATTCCCCTTTTTCCTTGGTTGTCGGCCACCAACTTTCGTGTTCGGCAGGCCCCATGTACCCTACTGGCAAAGCGGGAACTTTCAGTTCATAATGCTGATTTGCGAGAATCGTCAGTTCAGGATTGTCGATCCAGAGGAACAGAATTTCGGCGCCTTTGTTCTTGGCCGAAAGAAGGCCCATAGAATAATCAGTCGCCCCGGTGGGATACACATCCTGCCCCAGTATTTCGAAACCCTCTTTGGCGGCGAGCTTAGCGACCAATTCTCCTGCCGTTCGACAATGTTTGACGTCCTGAACAATGATATAGATTTTCTTGAAACCAAACTTTTCCCTGATGTGCTTCAGCAAACCTATGTGAATGTGCGGTATCTCAAAGGTAACATCTCCCGTAATTCGAAACGAATACGGGTATTTTTTTTCATCCCCGAATTTAGGCGAATATGTCCCGGTGGTAATTATTGTGACTTTTTTGTATTGGTTCGTCAAATCTCTTGCGGCGAAAGCGGCCTCTGATCGAACCGGCCCACCCACCAGAAAATCAACCTTTTTGACAGTAATCAGCCTCTCGATCCCCAGCAGGGCGTCAGTGACCGGGACCCCAGGCTCCATCGAGCGTGTGTCTTCTACGATTAGTTCGAAGGGCCGCCGTTCATTCCCAACTTTTACCCCACCGGCGGAGTTGATCTCCTTGATCGCTAAGAGCTGAGCATTTTTGCAGTCAGGTCCATAAAAAACACCCATGGATACTGGACAACCGATTATGATCGGTTTGGCGGGGGGGTCCGCTGCGCAAGAAACTGCGAACGAGCCGGACAATAGAAAGACCAAGACAGAAGCCAGAAGCGCTCCTTTCGTGACTCCCTTTTTCATCATGCACCTCCTGTGACGCAAACTTCTGAGGAAAGACAACCCGTGATGCAAATACCATTCTTTATTCTAGAAAAGCACGTAAAACGCCTGTGACCGGATGATTCGCCAGTTGTTGTTCGGGGCTTAGCGAATGCGTTGAGCCAAACAAAAACAAAGGTGCCCAACATGGACTATTCAAAACGAACGTTCACTTTTAATGTGCCTGTTGCATTTTTTTTTGTCAAGAATTTTTTTTTGAATCTATTGTGCTTTTAAAAAGAATGTTTGTAATACTTCAAGCTTTTTTATGGTGTCAGTTTTTAACACATTAGAAACATCTTCTGCTGGCAAGAAAACCTAGGACTATTGAGGATAGCACAATTAGCGAGCAACAATCCAGAAGTTTTTCCCTTGACAAAGTCAAACAAATATCCATCACTGAACGGACGTTTGTTCTGAGTTGCGCGTTTTTTGTAGTTGCTTTAAGAAATGGCTGAGTTTGCAAACAATGTTTCTTGAAAAACCTCGATTGGGTCACGCGATAAATTGATTTTAGGAAATACTCGAAGCAGTTTCGGTAAACCACCATTAATTTACGCTCTTGTAGATTTGCAGGGGAAAAGAACTTTTTTCGTGAGGATAATCAATGCCGAAGGCGTCGAACTTAAGCCGGGCGACAAAGCAAAGCTATCCGTCTTCGACATAGATCCTGTTCCTCAAGAAGTCGTAGAGATTCCCAGAGTTTTTACGCTTTCGAGCCATTGAGATGATTTTCAAGCAGTTGCTTCGAGGGGATTCCTGTTGAGTCCACTCGAAGCTAAATGGCCGAAAGAAATACGCGAATGGAGGGCCTGACTTGCAAATTATCCGTCTTTACCGCAAAAATGACGTTTTTTCTTTCAGGTCCTTCCTGGGTGGCGGGGTGGTCATAACGGCAGGTTTACCTATGCAGATCAATGCGACTGGATCTTTCTTCGGCGGTATGTGAAGCAGGGTTCGAATCGAGTCTTTCTCAAAAAGCGTGAACCACAAACCGCCTAAACCAATGGCATGAGCCGCTAGCAGCATGTTCTGGATCGCTGCGGCACAGGCCTGTTG
>JAZDKD010000431.1:0-8892 GCA_043803345.1 Pseudomonadota bacterium | reverse complement strand
AACATTCCAATGATCGGGGCCTGCCGCGTGACAATCGCTTTGAGCCTTTGACCGGGTTTGAGGGATGGAAGTATGAACTGTTCTAGTTTGGGTTTTTTCTTTAAAAGCCACTTGTTGGCTAGGCCCGCCGCGAAAAATGGCGCTATGTTAATCATCGTAATGATGTGGAGCTGGCTTGGCGGCTTGTTGTCAAGAAATTCAAAAATCAGGTGACCAACTATAGCCTTACCTGTCTTGAGAGGCACACAGAAAAGATACTGACAGCCGGAGAACTCGATGTATGACCGAAGTTCGATCTTGGCGGCGGGATACAGCCCCAAGTCGGGAATTTTCATGGACTCGGGGTCTGACGAAAGTAACAGGCCTCGATCCATTTCCCTGATTTGCTTACCGAGCCGGGCGACGGACTGATAGAATTTCGATTTTTTCTCTAGTAGAGGCTGATTGCTCGCAGCGGCAAACTGAGTCTTTCCCCCGAGGTGGACGACCAGACATGCGCGGTCATACTCCATCAAAGACCGCAAATCGTTGGTAAGAATAAAATAAAGTTCATCGAGCGAGGCCGCGTCCAGCGCCCTCTTAGACAATTCCAGCCCCAGGGCCAACGCTTTCTGTTTTTGGTCCATGCCGGGGGCGGGGGGACGCGGAGGCGCCGGAGCAGGCGCCGCTGTATTAGCGGGATTTTCGATCTGAACCATCAGACCTCCAGAATACGCTTGTTGTTAGATTCGGTCAATTTCCGCGTCACACGGTTTCTAAAAAAATGCCTCACGATTAAAAACGTTGAAAATCTGGGTTACAAATTTCATAAAAAGACTCTGAGGCGGAGCTATGACCGCCACTCTGCCCGTCATTCCGAGAGGAACCTCTTCCTTGTCATTTCTGAAATTAACGGAACATCGGTAAACAGCCTCAAGAGGAGAATCCTTGTGGCCCTCGCTGATAACCTCGGTGGCCAGTTCTCCGCCCATGCGACTTGAAAAAGGCGAATCCCGCAAATCCCTTTCGCTGTATGGCGCCACCTCATCAACTTTTCCATCGAAAAAAAAGCCGGAACCTATGGGGAACCACACCTCGGCTTCCATGCCAACTTTCACCCGATCTATGGAAACTGCGGGAACAAGCGCATGAACCACGCCATCTTTAACGGACTTGATTTCTCCGACAATTACACCCTCTCCCGGCTTGTAACCCGGCTGCATACGGTAATCGAGCATGGTCACTACCCCGTTAAACGGGGCCACATTGCCTGTCCTGGCCGTCTGGAGATCCTCCTCGATCCTACGGATTTCGTTGTCGACCTGTTTCAGTTCCGCTTCCTTGGACGGCGCCTTGCCCTTGTTTTCGTCATCCAGCAAAAGTAGTTGAACCTCAGCTTTAATTATCGAACGCTGAATATGTTTTTGCCTGAGTAACAGTTCGAGTTGAGTCGGATCAAGTTCATAAAGTATCTGCCCTTTGGTCACCACTGAACCCTGTTCGATAAAAACCTTTCGAACCATGGTGAGCAGAGGCACTGACAGCTTTTGGACCTGATTAGACGCCATGTAGCACGGGAATATGGATTTGCCGGCAAGTGGAATGAAAGCCACTACAATGAAAACCGCCATAACTCCCAGAAAAACCAGACCACCTTTGCGTTTAATCTTGATCTCTCCTCTCCTGGCGTAAAGCGTTTTGGACCCTGTGTATATCGGCTTGGCAATGAAAAGAAAAAACGCCACAACCCCTAATATAATGCCCAAAAGCTTGTCAAACCGGTAATAGACATTAACCACTATCCCCGTATACAGGGAGATACGATACGCGAAAAGGCTGAATCCATAAACTCCAAAGATTTTTCTTTCCCTGTCAGTGTTGGACGGATCCCCATAGTTCGACAACCCCAGGACCTTCTCCATCCACAGATGCTTCACGTATTTCATGGACTTGGCCCATAGATTGGGGAGCTGAATGTAATCGACCATCACAAAATAGCCGTCAAACTTCATCAAGGGATTGCCATTAAAGAGCAAGGTCGAAACAAAAGACATGGCCATCATGTAAAATGCCAGCGAATTCACAATCCCAGGCTTGGTGAATGCCCACACAAACGTGGACAAAATAGCAATTACAGCCTCCGCGATTATCCCCGCGCCCGCTATCGCCATCCTTTGCTTCCGGTCCCCCAACTGCCACGCGTCCGTAACGTTGGAATACAACACAGGGAAGAACATCAGAATGCCGACACCCATCTCGGGGACCCTTATTCCATAGTGTTTCGCCGTATACGCGTGAGCGAACTCATGGATCAGCTTGCTCAACGCGATTGCCGTCCAAAGGATGAGCAGGTTATTAAAATTGAAAAAAAACAGGTAAACGCTCTTGAAGCTCTCAATGCCCGTAATCACAAAATAAAGGGCCACAGGAAGTATCAGAAGCATGAACGTCGCTGTGTACTTGTTAACCAGAAGGTCAAAGACCCACAGGGTGCGTTCCAGAAAATTGTCGGGATTAAATAGTGGAATGTAACGAAAGTATACTCCGGAAAGCTGCTTCGTCCTCTTCTGCGCGTCCATCCTTTTCTTGGTCGTCGCCTGGAATTCGGACGTCCCATAACGGGTATTGAGCAGTAATCCCAGTTGCTCCGCCTTTGACATGACGAGTTTCGCGTCCGGAACTTCGTAGAAATAACCCTGCGCCTTGAGCTTTTCCACGGCCTGCTCGATTGATACCGTCCCATCAAGCGCCTTTAGCAGCCGATACTCATATTCGGACACTCGAAAGAATTTCTCTGTGGCAAGGTCCTTGATGACGAACCTCTTGAGGTCTCCTTCTTTTTCCTGGCGGAAGACCTTGAGGTCCATCCTGAGCTTGGGGTTCTGGCTCATTGCTTCACCGGCCGGGCTACCTCGGCATTGGCTCCCTGAAGTTAGTCCCCATTGAGCTTTCCAGTTCGGCGTACAATCCCATGGCTTCTCCCTGAGTTCGCGTCTTTTCTATTTCTTCGTTGAGCAAATCTCCTTCTGATTCAAGTATTTGAAGTTTTTGCACCGAGTCGTGGGCAGCGCGCTCCCTCTGGATGCTAAGGACTTTTTCAGACATGCCGAGTGACTGGTCCGCTGTCTTGAGCTGGTCCAGTGAGTTCATGTATTTCATGGCCGATGTCCTCACCTGTGAAGTTATGGCCAGGGCCACAGCGCCCATCTCAAGGTAAGCCTTTCTGTTTATCAATTTTGAAGCCTGATTCTCCCAATAATTGACGACAAAATCTAAAAGATCGAAATATATCTGGACCCCTATTTCCTTCCACTCGTTGAAAAGAATGTGCGTGTCTTCATCCCTCGTATACCTCAGAAAAAGGGTCGCCTTGGGGAAATACTTGACCATAGTCCTTTTTAGATCGTGCTGTGAATTCATGTGGTCAAGGCCAGCTTTGTAAGCTTCGGGTCTGTTCTGTATCGCGATCATTTCGAGATGCCCGACGTGGTCAATGCATGGGAGCTTTATCTCACCCTTCAGACAAAAACCGCCGTCCGTGGAAGCGTCAGGAGATATGTACATGGCTGAAGCCAGCATGTTGCGCTGCTGTTCGGTCTCATTGAGGAGATTTAATAGCTGCCGCTCGGCCTTGAGCAGTTTCTGGTCCGTTTTCTGGAGGTCTTCTATTGACACCAGCTTCTGGCTGAACAGTGTCTGCATGCGGGAGGCCGCTTCCTTGCGGATGGACACGAGCTTCTGAGCCATTGGGACGGCCTTTTGGAGGGATAGCATACGGTAGAAGGAAGAATCAACAACGCCGATCAGTTTCTGAGCCGTGCGCTCCCGCAGGTAGTGCTTGCTTTTGGCGTCATTCCTGCTGCTTTTGGTCATATAGTAAGCGAGAGCGGCGTCGGTTGGACCCCATCTCATCTCAACTATATTTCTGGTAACTCTGAGATCCCGGCCAGCCGACCATTTGCTGAGATCACCTCTTTGGTCCGCCGCCGCAGATTTGGGCGCAGGATTAGTTTTGCTGGGAATGTCACCTTGGAATCCCGTGCCGTCCGGATAGAACTGGCTATATCCATAAGAGAAATCGTCTCTTATGTTTAGTTCCCCATTATACAGGAATTTGGGAAGCATCTTTGTGCGGTTGCTGTATTCTATGGCCTTCTGGGTGAGTTCCTCGAGTTGTCCCTGTTGCAGCTCAAGGCTGTTTGCAAGGGCCAGTCTGCGGCATTCCTCGAGGGTGAGTTCCTTCTTGCCCAGCCTGGTCGTCGATGGGACTATCCTATGTTTCTCAGTGTTGGCGATGACTATCGACTGCGTAAGCGCCGCGTCATCCACAGACTCGAACGGGTTCCTGAACATCTCTCCCATGGATGGAAGGAAGGATCGGTTGCATGACGCCAGAAGCGAAACAGCAATGAAAAGCGTAATACAGATAGATGCCTTGAGGAAGGACAACCTCATTCATCCTCCGGCTTTTCTATCTGCAGGGTCCCCACCATCCCTACAATTAGCTGTCCATTTGAGTTGTTTATAAGGACCCAAACTCGCTTGGTGCGCGACTTGGGGTCAATCATGGCCCCCATTTTTTCAACATTGCCCATGTGCTTGATCCCCAGTGAGTCAATAAAGGACGCAGGCACACCCTTTTTAACAGAGGCAAGCTGGCTTTCCGGCATGTTTGCGACAGCGAAGACCTTTTCAGTGTCAACGATCGCGAAGATCTTTTCCATCCTGTCGATAGGCTCAAAGGCCTGTTTATACTTGACCGCTATATAGCCCTTGTACGGCGCAATCACCTGACAGGACTCCAGGTTGAGTTCAGCCAGGTGTTTTTCCTTAATTGCCTTTTCCAGGCCGACCTTGGCCATTTCAAATTCGGTCTGAGCCTTTAGCAGATCCTGTTTCGTGGACGCTTCCTGTGCGAGCATGTCCTGAATGATCTGAAGGTTTCTTTCAGCCCTGGACGTGGCCAGTTCCAACCCTTTGACTTCTTCAGCGGCCTTTTGGGCCATCAGGGTGTAGCGCTCCCTGGAAATTTCGCAGACTACCTGCCCGGCGCGGACCAGATCCCCTTCCTCGGGATCGAAACGATCTATCAAACCGGAGACTTCTGTTCCTATATTAGCTGTCCTGTAAGGGTTTATGATGGTAGCCTCGACCGCCTCGCCTTCAGTGAGTTCAAGTGGAGGCAGTTCAGGTATTTTTAAGCCCGAATCCGTAACTTCTATTTTGGGCGGGGCTTTTCTAATGGTTTGAGAAACGCCCGTTTGAGTCCTTTCAAAAACCTTTCCGTTCGGTTCTTCATAAATGTTGAGCCCCCCATTTGAGCCGTTTTGTCCGTTCACCGGCGGCGGCCCGGGTTCAGTCGGAGGTGGGGCAAGAGGAAGTGGTTCGATTGGACTGGACGGGACTGTCGACCCATTAGCGTCCTGGGGTTGAGCAGCAGACGGAGTATCTTTATTGGCGGTGGCCTCGGATTTCGTCTCCTGGCCAGCCTGGCCCCTTTCGGGGAGACCTTTTATTTCTTCCAATTTGGGAGATGAACAAGAACATAGAGCGAGGAACAAAAAGAGTACAGTAGTCATCCTGAGGCTCGGGGTCATAAATAAGTCACCTCGCCGTGTTGATAAACGCTATGGGAACCGATTTCGGGCGCAGATTGTCCCTCTTACAATTACCACATACAATATCTCTAGTCAATTGAAATTGTTAGGGATAATATTTCATATATTTATTAATCCCTTTGAACTGAAATCACCCGAATTCTACACAGTTTATGCCGGTTATTTTCTTGGGATCTTTGATTTGAGATTGCATTTTGATTTAATTTAGGGTGTTAAGATCAAGATAATTTTATGGAGGCCAAGCATGAACCTTTTCCATATTGATGAATCCCGTTGCGAACGCGACGGTTTCTGCGTTTCCGACTGTCCATCCGGACTCATACAGATGAAGACCAAGGACTCCTTCCCCACGCCGATAGAAGGGGCCGATGAGCTTTGCATAAAATGCGGGCATTGTGTCGCAGTCTGCCCCCACGAGGCGATAACCCTGAAATTTCTTGCCCCCGGTGATTGCGCCCCAATGTCTAAGGATTTTTTGCCTACTCCGGAACAAACTTCGTATCTCATGCGAGCAAGACGATCGATAAGACGATACAAAGACCGGCCGGTAGATCGTTCAACGATTATGGACCTTATTTCTTTAGCCTCGTATGCCCCTTCGGGCCATAACTCCCAGCCCGTCCACTGGATGGTAGTCGACAAAAAGGACGACATACATGCGTTGGCGGCTATAGTCATCGACTGGATGAAATTCATGATCACGGCCCAGCCTGAACTCGCCTCGGCTATGCACTTTGACAGGGTTGTAGCGGCTTGGGGCAGAGGTGAAGACAGGGTCCTGCGAGGGACTCCTAACCTTGTCGTGGCTCATGCGATCTCTAATCTTCCAGCGTCACAGGCGGCCTGCACTATCGCATTGACCTACATGGAGCTTTACGCCGCGAGTAAGGGGCTCGGGACCTGCTGGGCCGGTTATTTCAACGCGGCCGCCAATTTCTTCGATCCCATGAAAGAAGCGCTGGCGCTTCCTCCGGGCCATTTGACGTTCGGCGCCCTTATGATCGGTTATCCGAGGAATAGTTATCACAGGATACCGACCAGAGTTGCGCCGCGTGTCACGTGGAGGTAAAATTCGTTCAGATTGTCACGAATAGTTTCGATTTTGGACTGACCGGCCCGAGCGCAGGAAAGTGAGGGAACTCTTAAATGGATCACAACGACCAGGCAGTTGATAATAAACACAGGATAGACGCGGCCCAACTGGATCTTCCCCCAAGGCTTCTGCTGGGTCCCGGGCCTTCCAATTACAATAACAGGGTCAGGCAAGCCCTTTCGACAAACGAGATCGGTCATCTCGACCCCAGATTCATAGACATTATGAACGAAACGCAGGAACTCCTGAGATATGTTTGGCAAACCGACCATAGCTTCACTATCCCCGTAAGCGGGACCGGCAGCGCGGCTATGGAAGCTTCGCTCGCAAATCTGGTGGAACCGGGGGACATTGTCCTGGTAGGCGTAAATGGGTACTTCGGGGAACGCATGCTAGAAATGGCTTCCCGATACGGGGCCGATGTTAGGCGTATCGACAAGGATTGGGGCGAAGTCTTCTCACTGGACGAGATCGGTGAAGCGCTTGAATTTCATCGTCCCTCGATACTTGGCCTGATACATGCGGAAACAGCCACCGGGGCGTTGCAACCGATGGAACGCATAGGCAAACTTTGCCGGGAGTTCAACTGTCTTCTACTGCTTGACACTGTAACCAGCCTTGGAGGGGTTCCTGTATTCCTGGACCGCTGGCATGTGGACGTTGCGTACAGTGGCGGTCAAAAGTGCATAAGCTGTCCCCCGGGAATATCTCCGTTGACGCTCGGGCCAAGAGCGCTTGAAACACTGAACCGCCGCAAGACAAAAGTCCCCAACTGGTATCTGGACATGGCGCTTGTGGGCAAGTACTGGGGGTCTGAGCGGACATATCACCACACGGCTCCTGTGAACATGGTCTTTGCGTTAAGGGAGGCCCTGAGAATCATCGCGGAGGAAGGGCTTGAAGATCGCTGGGAACGTCATTTGCGCAATGCAAGAGCGCTGTGGGAGGGGCTGGAAGATATTGGCGTCAGCCCTCTCGTATTCGAGGAATGGCGCCTGCCTAGCCTGACAACGGCGATCGTGCCGGATGGCGTGGACGGCAAGGCCGTCGCGCAATATCTTCTCGAGCATTATAACATCGAGATAGCCGGGGCCTTTGGGCCACTGGCCGGCAAGGTCTGGAGAATAGGCTTGATGGGCCACAACAGCCGCCACGAGAATGTTGTTTTACTTTTGGCCGCGCTCAAGGAGGCGCTGGAAATGGCATGACAACAGGAAAATCAATTGTCGGCCACAGGCCGACCTACGGGAAGTTCATCTAGCCCTCGACCAACCACGCATGTCATTTCGAGCGAGCGAAGCGACGAGAAATCTTACCAAGCGTCCTGGCGCAACATGGTAGGGTCTGTGCTATTGAGCAACGGGATGGATTTCTCCCAGGGGTCGAAATGACACTCACTTTAGAGTTCGGGCCTTTGAAATCCGGCAGCGCCGACTTAAAACATTGCTCTTATAATCGTGATCGGCCATAATTAAAGTAGATGCGCAGAAATGGTGTACGACATGGATAAGAGCATTGATGACAAAAGAGACGCCATACTTGAGATAGCCGAAAAATATGGTGTTAAGCGAGTAAGTGTGTTCGGATCACAGGCCAGAGGTGATTGCGCCTCGAACAGTGACGTTGATTTTATCATAGAGGTGGATGGCCAACCAAAGGCGCCATGGTTTCCGGGCGGTCTTGTAGCCGAACTGGAAAGATTGTTGGGCAAGCGTGTTGATGTAGTGGATGTCGATTCCATTAACCCGAGGATAAGGGACAATGTCCTACGGGAGGCTCAACCACTATGAAACGTGACATAGTTCACCTCCAGCACGCTCTCGAATGTATCAGCGCCATTGAAGAATACACTAGGTCAGGAAAAGAATTTTTCCCCTGGTTTGCAATAGCCGGATTTAGGAACATACTTGTTCATGATTATCTTGGTATAAATATCACGCAAATCTGGGATATAGTTGATCGCGATGTCCCTAATCTCAAATCAGCCGTGAACATGTTGGTAGCAGAGTTGGGGCCGTGTGAATAGCCGGGGCCTTTGGCGACACGGCAGTTAATCTTCGAGCGCCATAAACATAAATCATCT
This sequence comes from Pseudomonadota bacterium, assembly GCA_043803345.1. Lineage (GTDB taxonomy): Bacteria > Desulfobacterota > Desulfomonilia > Desulfomonilales > Desulfomonilaceae > CAJBEZ01. The sequence goes on along the minus strand of JAZDKD010000431.1, from coordinate 119 downwards.
CACGTCGCGCAGGCGAAGCATCAGGTCCATCAGCCCAAGCGACCACCCTCGGCGCCGTCGGGGGTAGAGGCCGGTGTGTTCTCACACAGGGGACCAATTGGCCCTTAATCCTTCAGGAA
>JAZDKD010000430.1:0-2529 GCA_043803345.1 Pseudomonadota bacterium | reverse complement strand
TGTCGCCAAAGTCAAAGGAGGATTTCCAGGACTTGTCACTGTGACAAAACATAGTGCGATAGTGGTGGATCTGGATAAAAATTGCGACCCTTGTTGATAAAGAATGCGGGGCCTTAGACGGCATCGACCTTTCGAGCCGTCCCAGACCCTTGATGTAAAGTTATTTTTTCATGACGTCTTGTTTTGTAACGTTCATGATTCTTATCGCCTTGTTTTTACCATCCACAACTTTGTAGGCAATCCTGACGATGTCTCCGGGAACCGCCTCGGCGCCGATCAAGGCGTCCGACAGGTCGAAAACCGACGTCTTGCCTGTTGGATTGCCATACTTATTCTCAGGAGTAAACTTTAGGCCATACTCCTCTATGGTTATTAATTTCGTCTTTGTGTCATTTGTTACGGTTTTGCCCTGAGCGACTTCCGCTGCGATTGCCGGAGTCACCAGAAAAATAAGAGTCAGGATGCAACCGATATAATATAAACAAAGTCTCTTTTTCATCGTTAACTCACCTCACAAGAAATATAGTCTACTTAACCTAGTGAGAAGCCGCTTTCTTTTCCCGCAATTCTTTGGCTGCGCCGCTAAACATTATCCAGCAGATGTAGAGACAAATGCTTCCTACCGCGCCTAATATGAGTACTGTCGCCGCTAGATCGATTTTGTATTGTTTTAGAATTATGGAAACCATACATGCTAAGACTGCCAATCCAAAAGCGATACGAATGCCATATCCCTTGGCGTATTTTGTGGCGACGGTTCCGATTTGGGCCCCAATAGCGGCTCCCATCAGCATTACGAACACTGCGTAAATCTCAATTCGACCTTTGGCGCCGAACGTGAAAGTTCCATAAAGCCCGGATATCATAACTTCGAAAAGATCGGTTCCAACCGCTATATGGGTCGGGCAACCAATCAGGTAAACGAGGGCAGGCATACGAATCAAACCACCGCCGATGCCAAGGAAACCAGCGAGCACACCGGTGAAAAAGCTCACCAAAATTGGTAACCATGCCGAGCAGGTAAACCCAGCGGTTTTGAAATGAACCATCGGGGGTATCTTGATCCGATGAAGCGTTTTATACCAAGTTATGCCCTCTGCCCCGCGTTCTCCAATTTCTCCGGCCTTCTTCTTTTTGTTCGCTTTATAGTAATCATAGAAAACCATCAAAGCTATCAATGCAAGGAGCACAACGTATACCCATCGGACAATGGGACCGATTCGGCCTATACGTTCAAGCCACATGACTACCTGAGCGCCGATTTCTATACCAATGACCGTTCCGATGATCATTATACATCCGAGTTTGTAATCGACATTCCCAAATTTGGCGTGCCGGAATGTTGAAATCATGGATTTACCAGCTATGTGGGCTATGTCTGTGCCTATTGCGAATGCCATTGGGAAGCCCAGGATGTTTAGACCTGGAGTGACCATCCAAGCGCCGCCCATACCAAAGAATCCGCCGATACATCCCACAGAGAAGCCTATCAAGACCAATCCAGGCCAGAATATGTCGACGCCTGAGATGGGCATGTACATGGTGTACCATTCCAACATGTTAATCCTCCTAAAAGATGTTTTTCAGTGAAATTCGTTATCAATGCTCGATAATTTTTCTGGATGTCAGGTCTATCCCAACATGCCTCATGATTTGATCCGTTATTAACCCAAGGGTAACTCCCATCAAAGCGGTTATTATCGTAACCTCAACTCCGAACCACAGGGGGTTTGTATTGTATGAATCGACGAAATATCGCGCCCAGCCGCTATCCACTCTGCGGCTGTCCGCTACGACGATGAGCATTTCCGCCGCGCCGCCGGCGGCTCTAACAAGCTCGGGTATCAACAATGTGAAGACTGCCGCTCCTAACGTGAGCAACCTGTGCAAACGTTTTGTCATTATCTGTACCTCCTTCGAGATTGCTGACCACATCACGTTGCAAATATTTGTGATCTATCAGCATACTATCTTGCAACACTTATGCCAGTATTATTGACTTCCATTTGTGACGGTGAACGACTAAGTAGGTGATTATTTGAATCAACATTTCGAAACGGTTCAGCTCATCGTTGAGAGGTGTCCAATTTCTTTACAACGTGTAAAGCGTCTAGAACTCGTCAGTTCGAGATCAAGATTACAATTGACGGGTTTGGAAGAAATATTGGCTTATTGAAGGGTTTCGGGGATTGAGTGGTTTGCAGTTCAGGGGCATATTTATTGCTCAACACACTGTAGAATTCGAATGGTCATTGACCAACAACGTGCTAACGAAAGGTACGTAATATGGCAGGCCTCATACACAGAGTGATTGATCGCATAAAATTCCGGCAAAAAAATAACAAGATTCGATCGAATGACAAAATATCGCGAGTCTTTAGATTCAAGTACGCATGTTTCAAAGACCTGTTGGCTTCCAATACCGAGATGCTTGATATCATCACCGATATCGAGGAAAAGCTCCGTGGACAGAGCATATTTGGAATGTCTTACGTGAAGACACAGGCCACACGGGCAGTGTTTCACACA
>JAZDKD010000429.1:0-2061 GCA_043803345.1 Pseudomonadota bacterium | reverse complement strand
ATGTTTCTAGACTTCACTAGGCAATCCCTAAATGTCACAGGTCCCGCAAATCCTCCTCTATAATTTTTGGGACGCCAAACTTCCCCCGTTCCTGGAACGGTAAGAGCGAGAGGGGAATCGATTATGATGTCAGAAGCTGTGAAGCCCTTGTCTAGGGCAGCGGCATAGATTACGGGCTTAAAAGAAGAACCGGCCTGCCGCCTTGATTGGACAGCCCTGTTATATTTTGATTCGGAATGACTGTAGCCTCCCAAGAGTGCCCTAACAAATCCTGTGCGGTTTTCCCGAAACATGAGGGCTGACTGGATGATGGGTTCTTGTTCAGGTTCAAGCAGGAAATAGGGAGATATGTCCTCAGAGTATTCTTTGTAATTCCTCATGTCAGGATCAGTTTTGCCAAACTTTTTAAGATAAAGTTCGCGACGTTTGGGATTCGGATCCATTATTCGGACCTGGATGAGGTCTCCAACCTGAAAAGGAAGCTCGCCGAGAGTAAAACTTCTAGTCCTGAGTTCTGTCCTTATAAAAGGTTGGCGCACCCACCATTTTGGGTCCGGGTCGATCTTGATTTGACCGAAGTATTCTTTTTTGACGCCATTTTTTTCGTATGTCCCGAGTCGCACGTATATATTCTCACGGTCCAAATGTGTGACCACACCTTCTGTAATTTCGCCATACTTTAAAGGAGATTCCATACTCTTTGATTTTTCTTCAAGAAACTCCAAGACACCTTTAACGTTGAGCGTTTTTATCGGACCTCGGAATCCCTGTCTTTTGTCCAACTCCCTTAAACCGATGTCCATAGATCGTCTGGCCATGTCAGTGAGGCTAAGATCGACGGTGGTATGGATCTGGAGCCCCTCTTTATACAAATTGTCAGAGCCATATTTTCGCTCTACGTATCTTCGAACATGTTCAACGAAATCGGCAGCAATTCTAGCGTTGGGATTGCTGCCCTGATGGATTTTAGGCTCTTCCTGATTAGCTTGTTCATATTGCTGTTCATTAATGAAGCCGTCTTCTAGCATACGCTTGAGGACATAGGAACGCCTTTCCATAGCTTTTTTCAGGTTTCGTTTGGGAGAGTGCGTCGTAGGAGCTTTAGCGAGTCCCGCCAGTAAAGCGCATTCCGCGATTGTCAGATCATTAGCATGCTTGTCGAAATAAATCTGAGCCGCCGCCTCAACTCCGTATGCGGAACTTCCAAGATAGATCTGGTTTAAATACAGGTATAGAATCTGGTCTTTTGAGAGTGATTGTTCGATTCTCGTGGATAAGATAGCTTCCTTTATCTTTCTGGTGAATTTTCTCTCGGGCGTCAGAAGAAAGGTTTTTGCTACCTGTTGAGTTATTGTGCTTGCGCCTTCTTTTAGAGACCCGGAGACGAGGTTTTTCTTTATTGCTCGAAGTATGGCTTCCTTATCAACCCCGGAATGTCTCCAGAAATTCTTGTCTTCAGCAGCGACAAAAGCGTCTTGAAGTTCTTTGGGAATTTGCTCCATAGGAACCAGGAATCTTTTTTGGTAAGCAAATTCTCCTATCAATTCTCCTTTGTCCGCATACACAGCGCTTACTACAGGTGGTTCATATTTTCGAAGTTTTTCGACATTTGGAACGCTCTGGGTAAAGTATATATAACCTTGAGCAGCCATTCCCGCCATTCCCGATATTACTCCGATTAGGACTAACAAAGCCAAACGCGTTAGCCCCCCCAACAATGACCATCTATTCTTGTCCTTCTTGTAAGGTTTAAGCACATCTCTAAAGGGATCCGACGGCAATGAATTATTTTCAGATTCACTCAAGCTGAGCCTCCTCATGAGGTTTTTGGAACGCGTGACACGCCAACCATGAGGTCCATAAGGCTATATATGTAAATGTAGAGTTGATTTCAACATAATTTGTTCCGTTTCCATTACCTATACATCAAATAATAAAATCATACTGTCTGTTTTAATAAAGGTAATGGTTTAAGAAAGTCAATTTTCTGATCATTGTGTCAGTCTACCCCGCTATTATTTAATCACTATTAGGAATCCGGCTTAACAAGTCATTAAGCAG
>JAZDKD010000428.1:0-3668 GCA_043803345.1 Pseudomonadota bacterium | reverse complement strand
CTAACGAGGGAACTTGAAATGAGCCAAAGCTTGATTCACAGAGCGCTTATTTACAGATGGATAATATTCTGGATAATGGCTATTTCCTATGTAATCGTTTACTTTCACAGGCTTTCTCCGGCCGTTGTAGCCGTCGATCTTCAAAATGCCTTTGGCGCCACTGGTGGTTTCATGGGATTGTTGGCGTCCGCCTATTTTTATCCCTATGCGTTCATGCAGTTTCCGGCTGGCCTTCTGTCAGACTCCCTGGGGCCCCGCAAGACAGTTACCGGGTTTCTTATACTAGCGGCCATTGGAAGCATTCTATTCGGCCTTGCCCCCAACATGGAGTTCGCTGTCGTTTCGAGAGTTCTCGTTGGCATTGGAGTGTCCATGGTATTCATTCCAACCATGAAACTTATTTCAAACTGGTTCAGGAACCAGGAATTCGCCATGATGACCGCAATAGTCAATGTCATGGGAGGCGTTGGAGCTTTGACAGCGGCTGGACCTTTGGCAGCGATGACTGGCTGGGTAGGATGGAGAGTTTCGTTTGAAATTATAGGGGCAGCAACCTTTCTTATGGCAATCATGGTCTGGATATTTGTCAGAAACAGGCCGGAGGACCTCGGATGGGCTCCTATCGCGCAAATGGACCGTGCCGTTCAGTCGACATCAACAAAGTTGCAGCCAATTAGGCCGTGGCAAGGAGCGAAAATAGTTCTTACCGAGCGCCACTTCTGGCCTGTGGCAATTTGGTTTTTCTTTACCTGTGGGATATTTTTCAGCTTTGGCGGGTTGTGGGCTGGACCTTATTTTATTAACGTGTACCAATTGAGCAAATCAGAGACTGGTTCGATCCTGAACATGATCGCCGTAGGGCTGATTGTTGGGAGTCCACTTTTCAGCCTGCTATCTGACAGAGTCTTCAAGAGCCGAAAGAAGGTCCTGTGCCTATCCTCAACAGGCCTTTTGCTGTTAATGGCATTACTGAACCTTTTTCCTGATGGACTGCCTTATTATATGCTTTTTTTTCTGATGTTATTTTTTTCGATCACATCCTCGGCTATAGTTGTCATAGGTTTTACTACCACTAAAGAATTGTTCCCAGTTGAAATTGCCGGAACTTCAGTGGGAGCGGTCAATTTGTTTCCGTTTCTTGGAGGGGCCATTTTTCAACCATTTATTGGCTGGATACTTGATATGTATCCTCGAAGCCCCTCTGGGGGGTATCCGCTCGAAGCGTTTAAGTCGGCTTTTCTGATTATGTTGATGGCGTCCGTCGTCTGCGTAATTAGTGCCTTGTTTATGAGGGACACCTTTCCAGGCAAGGTAATAACACGCAATTAGCTAGAACCCTCTTTTGAAGTCTTACGGGGGGAAATCAGAAACAACCTGTAGAAAGTTAGCGGATGTCCAATATATGGGTGATACGTCCCGGCGCTCTCGGCGACACAATCCTGACCTTACCGTTGCTATCTACATTGAAAAAGGCGAATCCGAGGGCAGAGATAAAGCTGCTTGGTTCAAGGGCATATCACGAAATTGTGCCTGACTCATTCTCGTTCAAGCCCGTTGATGACAGGGAATCCGTTTGGCTATTTCAAAGCGAAGGAATTGCGGGTATGCCAAATACGGAAAAGCCTGATGAGGCGTACGTAATTTTAAGAAATCCTGAAACTGTGGTCTCAAACTTGGAAGCCGCAGGGGTAAGGAATATTCTGCAGGCCAATCCGTCACCAGTTCTTGGCCAGCACCTCGTGGAAACCATTCACGCCCGCCTAGGCCTTCCATGTCCAGACAGGTATCCGGTTCTCAGAATAAATAAGATGGTAAAAACCGAGAATCTTGTATGGGTCCATCCCGGAAGCGGTAGCAGTAGAAAAACCGTTCCAGTGACTTTGTTTGCCGAAATTTCGAGAATTATGCATAAAAAATTAGGATGCAAGATAGTGATTACACTAGGGGAAGCTGATAAGGAAATCAAATCTCACTCTCAATGGAAAGCATGGATCGATGAAAGCCACCCAACGGTCATAGAAAATGGATCTTTGAAAGAACTGGCAACGATACTTGCCGCCTCACGAACGTTCATTGGAAATGATTCGGGAATAAGCCATTTGGCCTCAGGGTTGGGTATTCAATCGATATTGTTTTTCACCGAAACAGACCCAGTTCAATGGGCTCCTTGGGTTCGAACTGATCAATTGAAGATTCTTGATTATCGATCAAGCGGCCTGCCTGGAGATTTTGCCAATGAGGCGTCTAGAATAGTTGGTTCAACGCTTGAGAATTTCTTTCAAAACACCACTTTATAATTAATTAATTATTATAATTCAAATAGTTATATTTGATATATAATTAATCATATTATGATTAAACACCCAAAGCGCGTATTAAAGCCATTTTACGCGCTTTATTTTTTGACGCGCTTCTATTAGTTTTTTATATTTTATTTTTTATATAAAAATCAATATAATAAAGTTATTATCTAAGAAATTACACGATGTTATAGTATTATTAAACCTCATATAGTTTCTAGTTTTTATTTATAACTATTCAAAATGGATTATTTTTTTGTTGACAAGATAAAACATATCTGTAAAGTGCGGCCTTAACAAAACGTTCTCCTGGGAGGGAGGGTATGATGATTAGGAAACCCCGTATAGTACTGGTATGTCTAAGTTTGTTCACACTCATTTTCGCGGCTAACGCCATGGCCTGGAACTTCATGCAGGCTGCCGCCGCAAATGACAACCGTGAAAGCTTTCTTGTTCCTGTTTCACCTAACGCCAAAGCCATCACCAAGGTGAAACCACAACCCATAGTCAAGACCAGGCCTGATTTTGGCTTTCAACAACGAGCCCAGGCTTTGGCCCAAGCGCGGCTGCTGGAATGCCCCTTGCCGATTCTAAGATTTCGAGGCTGGGAACTTGACGCTCAGGCGATGTTTGCCAGAACCAAAGGCAAGGTTACACTCTGGAACAACCAGTTTGGCTTTTCCACTTTGTGGAACCAGCAACCGGAAGTTGATTTCAACTCTGCCTTGGGAATTCCAGATCATTCTGTGGTTGGGACCCTTAGCGCCCGATATAAATTCAAGCCACGATGGTCAGTGAAATACTTGATTACGCCGACCGTTATCAATGGCAGCGGGAACCCCGGGACTTGGTTCCAGTCTGGTACGGGCCAGTCACTCCAGTCGAAATGGGAAAGGCTTCATCAGCAGATAGGGCTTGTTTACGATCCCATTCTTACACCAACCTCACGAGTTGGAATATTCGCCGATTATGTAAGGATTAGGGAACGCGTTAGCTTCGGCAACAACGGATGGTCTGGATCAGCATTCGGTGCATCAGCTTTTGATAACGACCTGGACATGGCCATGGCCGGGATCGAAATGGAGAAACTTCTCAAAGTGACTCGATCCTGCAGCGTCTTTTCATGTGAATGCAAAGCTGGCGTGGCCTTTCTGGATGACGCCGTTGGCGCCGACCTCAGCACGGGTCTTAAATACAGTGTTAATCTTAATAACGGACGGTCCGGCTATCTTAAAGGTGGCTACAGATATCTGACCTACAAGAAAGGTTACAGCGAAACTAAAATGATCGATATGGCAATGGATGGAGGATATGTAGAGATGGGATTCCTCTTCTAGCCCATCGACTTGCGGAGTAGGGCTGCGGAGG
>JAZDKD010000427.1:0-5368 GCA_043803345.1 Pseudomonadota bacterium | reverse complement strand
GTTTCTGGAAACCGTCGTAAAGATCAAGGGCCGGGACGAAGAGGTAAGTGTTCATCTGGTGACAACGGAAGACGAGTTCAAGGGAGAACAGCAAAAGGAAAACTTCGGAAAAATGAAAGAGTCCGGCAGTTCCGTGGGGTTGAACTTCACTTGGGAGTTTGACGTGACAGGAACCATCCATGCCCGCCATATCGTGACCGATCATGGTTGGAAACTTTCTCTGGACCGTGGACTGGATATCTTTCAGCACTATGAAATGAATGACACCTTTACCTTCTCTAACCGCCTGCAACAATGCCGACCATGCAAAGCGTTTGAGGTGACTTTTATCAGGCACGAACAGAAAACCCAGGGGAAAACCATAGTGCTGTAAAAGAGGCTTGAGTATGGGAAATGACAGAAAACAAAAGTTGATCGATTTGGGGGCACAAACCCTGGCGGATGCCTTGCTGGAACTTGCCATACAATCTGATGCTGCCGATGATCTGGTTGAACGGCTGATCGCAACGCCAAAGGAGAACACTCAGCGATTCAAAAAAAAGCTGGCCGGCCTGAAACGATCAACACGTTTTATTGACTGGAGAGAGGTCTCCGGGTTTGCCCGGGATCTTACAATGTTGCTTCAGGATCTAAAGGCAGGCGTCAGTGATCCACTGACAGGTGTGGAGCTGTTAGCGGCCTTTTATGAGGCTGATGAAGGTACTCTCGGACGCTGTGATGATTCCAGTGGCAATGTGGGAGATGTTTTCCGCTATGACGCAAAAGAGTTGTTCGTTGATTATGCCTCGCGCTGCGCTGATGAACAAAAGGTTGCCGACATCATACTGAAGGTGAACCGGAAGGATGCCTATGGGGTTCGGGATGCGCTGATCGACTGTGCCGGTGACTGCCTGCCGGAGACGGTTATCCGCACGATGATCAACCGGCTCCAGGGCTTTGCGGATGAAGAGGAAAATGAATACGCAAGACGCCATTATCTGATATTGATAGAGTCGCTGGCCCGTCAGGTAAAGGATGCCAAGCTCTTTGAGAAGACTCGTATTGCATCATGGGGCAAGTTGTCAACGGCGGCGATAATCGACATTGCCCGCGTCTATCTGGAAAGCGGGGATGTAGAGACGGCCTATTCATGGCTTTCGAAAATCCCTGACAATGAAACCTACCAGGCCTATGACAAGGATAAGTTGCTCTTGGAAATTTACAGGAAGCAGGGAGACACAGAAAAGCTAACCGGCCTTTTGCATGAGAAATTCAAATCCTTTCATTCCGTTGATACCCTGCAGGCTCTTTTGGATGTTATCGGCAATGATAAGCGGGATGAAGTTATAGCCAATGAAGCTGTTTCTATCCTTGAAAGTGATGCATTGCGCGAGTCGGATGCGGTATTTCTGATCGAGATCGGGAAAATTGATGAGGCTGAAGCCTACCTTCTAAATCGGGCGGACCAGTTGAACGGCGGTTCCTACGGCAGGCTGCTTACGTTAGCGGAAGCCATGGTAGCGGGAAACCGTTATCTTGCAGCCAGTCTCATCTACCGCAGCCTGTTGGTGTCAATCCTGGAGAGGGGATACACCAAGGCCTATCCCCATGGTATTCGTTATCTAAAGAAACTGGACAAACTGTCTTTTGCTGTAACTGATTGGAAAAAATTTAATAATCATAACGTTTTTAGAGACCGGATATATCAGGATCATGGTCGTAAAAGAAGTTTTTGGGCTAACTATGAGGTGAAAAAATGACTGGACGTTTCTATCTGCTGAAGATCCAATTGCTCGATATCGAACCAAAAATCTGGCGGAGATTTTTGGTGCCTGCCAATATCACGTTGGATCGGCTGCATGATGTCATACAGATTGTTATGGGATGGACCAACAGCCATCTCCATGAATTCACAATCGGGAAAAAACGATACACCGAATTCCGGGAATCAAAAGAGGACGGGCTGGAGTGCGGCAGATACCGTCTCGTTGATCTCATCAAACAAAAAAACCGGACATTTCGGTATCTGTATGATTTCGGTGATGGTTGGGAGCACGAGCTGACTATTGAAGAGAACAACTATTTCAACCCGGAACGGGGAATCGAACTAACCTGCCTTGAAGGTGAACGAGCTTGCCCCCCGGAGGATGTGGGAGGCGTTCCCGGCTACGTTGAGTTCTGCAAGATCCTGAAAGACCCGCACAATGAGGAATATGAAACCTACATGGAATGGTCTGGTGGCGACTACGACAGTGAAAGATTTGATGTTGATCCTATCAATTTGGAGCTGATGAAGTATAGATGCTGGTCCAGGGACAGATATCAGGCATGGGGAGTAATTGAATGAAATTATAGAATCAGGAAGCTCGAATTCGGTTTTACAATTTTTCCATGGGGCTTTCTTGAAATATATTTGGCGGGATATCATAGAAGGGTGGGGAGTTTCAATAAAGAAGCATGTTGTCTATACGGCTGTTGATGGCATAACTGTCTTGCCTGTTTTTATCGTCTGGACATGTATCTGGACATGTATAGGGAACGAATAATTTAATTTTTTTACCCTACATGTAAATATTATTTGCGATTCGTTTTTTGGAGTCATGTATGACCATAACAGACCAAAGTCATATAAACCGAATTCGAGAGGCCCTTTGGCACTCACCAGAAAGTGGTGCATCCATAATGATCGGAGCGGGGTTTAGTCGTAATGCAAAAAAAGCAGGTCCTCATTCGAGTGAATTCCCGCTTTGGCAAGATATTACTGCTGAGTTATGTCGGAAGCTTTATCCACCAGGGGACAAAAAACTCTTTGAATGGGCTTTAAAAGAATCTTCCGGGACAAGTGGTTTTCTACGGCTTGCTCAAGAATACGAAGCTGCGTTTGGTCGTGGCAATTTGAATAGTCTACTTAAAATGATAGTCCCAGATGATGATTATGCCCCTGATGAGATCCACCTTCGGTTGCTACGTTTGCCTTGGAGAGATGTCTTTACTACGAATTGGGACTCACTGCTTGAAAGAACTCAACCACTTATCCCGGAAAGGAAATACTGTGTGGTTAGAACGCAAGATGAAATTCCATCTGCTACTATGCCACGAATTTTTAAGCTACATGGCTCTTTTCCTGCACATACCCCTTTTATTGTAACTGAAGAAGACTATCGAACTTATCCGAAGCTCTTTTCTCCATATGTTAACACAGTCCAGCAATCAATGATGGAGACAGTTTTTTGTCTGATTGGCTTTTCAGGAGACGATCCCAATTTCCTCCACTGGTCCGGCTGGGTACGTGACAACCTTGGGAAATTGGCACCCAAAATATACATAGCAGGCTGGTTAGAACTTTCTCCACACCGTCGTCGGATGCTGGAGGAACGAAATGTGGTTCCCATAGACGTCTCTTTCCATCCTAACGCTTCTAAATGGCCTGAGCATTTGCGTCATCGATACGCTACTGAATGGATTCTTCATACCTTAGAAAACGGTCAACCTTACGATATTACAGAATGGCCTACACCGCCAGATCGGCATAAATCAGTAATTCCAGATTTATTGTTGCCGGTTGAAAATGTTGTGGCAGACGCTCCTGTTGAGGTGTCTATGCCATTAAATAAAGACAAAATTTCTGCAAGTTTAGTAGATCAAGTTCGTTCTGCAATGAAGGATTGGAAATATAACCGTGAAATTTATCCGGGGTGGCTATTTATCCCTCCAGATAAACGTTTTTTAATTGAAAGCTCAATGCAAGAGTGGGAACCTGTTGTTTTACAGGCCCTTCCTGAATTTTCCTTGATAGAGCAGCTTTTTATGATTCGTGAATTGGTTTGGCGAAGAGAATATTTATTAGAACCTCTGTCAGAGGATCTTGAGCATGCAGCGGAAGCTATTCTATCTCAGATAGATTGTCAAAACAGAACAATCAATGCAGTCGAAGACCAATCTATTATTTGGGCTGATGTTCGTGAGGCCTGGAGAGAATTGGGGATGTCCTTGATTACAATGGCTCGTCAACGGTTCGATCGTGAACTATTCGATTCCCGATTAGATGCCATTAGTCCATTTCTTAACGACAATCCAGAAGTCACCCAACGTATTCAGCACGAAAAGTGTATCCGCGCTCTTAATGATTTCGAATTTTTGACGCTTAAAGACTTATTAAAAAAATGGGTTCTTGAAAACTGTGATCCGGCTTGGATGGCAAGAAAAGCCGCAATACTGGTAGAAATTGGCAGAAACGATGAGGGTATAAGGCTATTGAATAAAAGTCTGACCATTGTTCGAGAAGGGCAAAGTAGCCGACGACCTCTTGCATCTTCTTCACGAGAAGGGTGGATTTTATGGTTAGCGATCGCTTTTCAACATGACTTTTTACGCAAAACGGATGAGATCTTGAAGGCACAACCAGCTTTTAAACGTTGGAAGGAACTTTCAAATCTCCAATGTGATGCATTCCAACAGAAACAAACGTTTTTAAGTGAATTGAAAGGTGACCCCGAAAAGGAAGATGCTCCTTTATTCGACTTTGGTGTTCGACGCGGAAGAACAATCTGTTACTCTAATACTGAGCATGACAAACGGATATCTGCTCGTCGTTCAATTCGGTTGACTGAAGTCGCTGGGCTCCCTCCATGTATTTCACATATGGTGGTCTCCTCGGATCTTCTTTCCTTGGCCGCACTCAATCTCAAGGATGAAAACGGCCCTTTATCTGTGCGTTTGGCTTTACGAGTGGCAACATCCGAAAGCGATAGGACTTTAAATCTCGTTTTGACACGTTCCCGGGTTGCCGCGATGCCCAAGGAAGATGTGGTAAAGATAGTAGAGCTCATCACGAATGCTATCCCATATGTTTTATCCGAATTTGGCCGCGAAAGCAGAGAATCTGATATTTGGGTGTCACGATTACGAGTTTTACTTGAAGCATTATCACGGCTTGTGTTGAGGCTTTCTAAGGACCATGCCAAAACTATATTTTTACAAGCATTAAGTTACTACGGCATGAAAAATATAGCAATACACCCTTGGTTAGGCACCTCTATTGATCATTTGCTAACCCGGACCTGGGAGACACTGCCAAAAAGTATTAGGACAGATATGGTCCTTGATATTTTGAGCGCGCCTATTGTCGGGAATGATGGTTTTGAGGCTTTTCATAATTATCCGGACCCAGGAAAACTACTTATAGACAATGAGGATATTCCAAATATTTCTCGTTTACCGGAATTGGACGGACGTTGGAGTGGAATTGTTAACTTAATTTCACATGGGTTAAAGGGCAAGATAGACACCCGTGAAAAGGCAGCTTTTAGGGTTGTGCCTTTGGTCTTCTGGGACATTTTAGCTGAGAGCGAAAAAGAGCTTATAGCAAAATCCCTCTGGGATCCCATCT
>JAZDKD010000426.1:0-9755 GCA_043803345.1 Pseudomonadota bacterium | reverse complement strand
CAAGATGGTTGAACTGCATGTTGGGAAGGAAGCCCTTTACGACGAAGCGCTGGATCATTTGATCGGACCAGCTTATGCTGAAGCAGTTGTCGAAAGCGGCATCAAGCCTGTCGATCGTCCGTCAGTTGACTTAGTACAGATCGAAGAGGGAAAAGACCTTATTTTCAAAGCTAAAGTAAGCGTCAAGCCTGAAGTTGAACTGGGAGAATATACTGGCCTGCATATTGAACAAGATGCTGTTAGCGTAACGGATGAGCAAGTAATTACTGAACTAAAAAATCAACAAGAGCAACATGCCCGTCTCGCCACACTCACCGAAGGCAAAGTTCAAAATGAAGATACAGTCACCATTGACTTTGAAGGATTCACAGGCGATGTCCCATTCGTGGGCGGAAAAGCGGAGAGCTATGAACTAGTTATTGGTTCGGGTACTTTCATTCCTGGTTTTGAAGAAGGTTTAATTGGAACCGAAATCGGACAACATGTTGATGTCAACGTTACCTTCCCAGCTGAATATCATAGTGAAGAGCTGGCGGGAAAAGAAGCTGTCTTTAAAACAGACATCAAAAAAATCCAACGCAAAGAATTGTCCGAATTAGATGATGAATTTGCAAAAGATGTCAGTGAATTTGCAACGCTTGATGAATTGAAAGCCGACTTACGGAATAAATTATTAAAGCAGGCTGAAATGCAAGCTCAGGGAACTCATATGAAGGCCGTCATTTCTAAAGTGGTAGACAATGCCAGCGTTGAAATTCCTGAAGTCATGTTTACTGAACGAATCAAAGTTATGGTCGACGATTTAAATCGTAACCTGGCTCAGCAGGGAATGACAATGGAGCAGTATTACCAATATACTAACTCGACTGAGAAAGTTATGTTAGAGACTCTACGTCCTCAAGCAGTGGAAAGCGTCAAGACGGATTTAGTTTTAGAAGCTATTGCCAAAGTAGAAGGAATTACGGTCACGGAAGACGAAGTAGACGAAGGAATCCAAAAACTTGCAGAGCGTCATAAACAAGACGCAAAATTGCTCAAGCAATCCCTCATTACGCGTGGCGAGATTGAGTTCTATAAAGAAAGTTTGATAAGCGAGAAGACAGTCAGCTTTTTAATAGAGCAAAACGCCTAACCAAAGGCGTGAGGGAAAATTTTGAGGTATAGAGGTGAGAGAATGGCAAAGTACACCGACGACAAAAATCAGCTAAAATGTTCATTTTGCGGTAAAACTCAGGAGCAAGTCAAGAAATTGGTTGCTGGCCCAGGCGTATACATTTGTGATGAATGTATTGAACTATGCAATGAGATTATCGAGGAAGAGCTGACAGACGACTTGGGCGTTGAAATTGGAGAAGTTTTGAAACCCAAGGAAATCCGGGCGATTATTGATCAATATGTTATTGGCCAAGATCAAGCGAAAAAAGCACTTTCAGTTGCAGTATACAACCATTATAAACGGATTAATCTAGGCATGAAGATTGACGATGTAGAGTTACAAAAGTCAAACATCATCATGCTAGGGCCGACTGGATCAGGAAAGACTTTGCTGGCCTCGACGCTAGCTAAAGTTCTTAATGTTCCCTTTGCCATAGCAGATGCCACATCACTCACAGAAGCAGGGTACGTAGGTGAGGATGTCGAAAACATTCTCCTCAAATTAATTCAAGCAGCAGATTATGATGTGGAAAAAGCAGAAAAGGGCATTATTTACATCGATGAAATCGATAAGATTGCTCGTAAATCTGAAAACCCATCCATCACCCGGGATGTTTCTGGGGAAGGAGTTCAGCAAGCCTTGCTGAAAATCCTTGAAGGAACGGTTGCTAGCGTGCCCCCACAAGGTGGACGCAAACATCCTCACCAAGAATTTATCCAGTTAGACACTACGAATATTCTCTTTATTGTCGGCGGTGCTTTTGACGGGATTGAAAAAATCATTCAAAACCGTTCAGGACAAAAGACGATGGGCTTTGGAGCAACGATCCAAAATAAAACAGATCTGAATGTTGGTGAGGTTTTAAAAGGGATTTTGCCGGCAGACCTTCAAAAATTCGGACTAATCCCTGAATTTGTAGGACGTTTACCTGTAATTGTAACTCTCGAAGCGTTGGATGAAGCAGCCTTAGTACGTATTCTGACAGAACCTAAGAATGCCTTGGTCAAACAATATCAAAAGTTGATGGAGCTTGACGGTGTAACCTTGGAGTTCAAAGAAGGAGCACTGACTTCGATCGCGACTGAAGCGATTCGTCGTAATACTGGGGCACGGGGCCTAAGAGCCATTGTGGAAGATATCATGCTCAACGTGATGTATGATTTGCCCTCGCGCAATGATGTCACAAAATGCGTTGTCACTCCAGACGTGGTTTCGAAGAAAGAAGAACCCCTTCTCGTTGTGGCTGAAAAACCCAAAAAAGGCAAGAAGGAAGAATCTGCGTAAGCGTGCTTCGTGGATCCGGTTCATAGATCGGAGATGCATCGAATAACGACTCACGAATGACGAATAAAGAACAATGAATAGAGACACCGGAGACGCTGCATAGCTTCTTCGGTGTTGTTTTTGTGGCGGCATATGCATGCGAGCCCATCGTCGTATCCATTCCTATCGTATCGATTTCGGTCGTGCCCTAGCAATATAAAAATGTGTTATTATCCCCACCACAAGGACACGATGCATCCTCCCTTAACTCTTAGGAACTAGCAATTTTTTCTTATCTTGTTATCTCATGTTTTAATTTCCACCTTGTGGCAATACTAACACAAGTGAGATTGTACAGGACAGGGAGGAAAAGAGAGTATGAATGGACTTAGTGGTGTAGTTATGGTCGTTCAGTTGGTTTTCGCCATCGTCATAGGGCTATATTTTTGGGGGATGCTCAAGTCCCAACAGGGAAATAAAACTTCGGTTGAGCGCGAGTCCCGTAAGGAACTTGAAAAATTACAAAGAATGCGAAAGATTGCTTTAACCACCCCCTTGTCTGAAAAAACTCGCCCTACTCATTTTGAGGAGATTATAGGGCAAAAAGAGGGGATCAAAGCTTTGCGAGCCGCTTTATGCGGTCCGAATCCTCAACATGTCCTAATCTATGGCGCTCCTGGTGTCGGGAAAACCGCTGCCGCTAGGCTAATCTTAGAAGAAGCCAAGAAGAATCCTCTTTCTCCCTTTAAAGAAAGCGCCCATTTCACAGAAATCGATGGGGCGACCGCCCGTTTCGATGAGCGAGGGATCGCCGATCCCTTGATCGGCTCAGTACATGATCCAATATATCAAGGAGCTGGAGCGATGGGTTTAGCGGGGATTCCTCAACCGAAACAAGGGGCAGTCACCAAAGCGCATGGTGGAATTCTATTTATCGATGAAATAGGAGAACTTCATCCGATTCAAATTAACAAGCTTTTAAAAGTCTTAGAAGACCGCAAAGTGATTCTGGAAAGCGCCTATTATAGTTCCGAAGACCCAAATATCCCCCAACATATTCACGATATTTTTCAAAATGGTCTTCCTGCCGACTTCCGTCTCGTGGGGGCAACCACCCGAAGTCCAGAACAAATTCCGCCTGCTATCCGTTCACGATGTATGGAGGTGTATTTCCGGGGTTTGCTCCCCAATGAGATTGCAGAAATCGCTCGTGTAGCTGCTGCTAAGATGGAAATGCCCATTACACCAGCCGCCATCGATGTCATCAAGCAGTTTGCCTCCAATGGTCGGGAGGCCGTCAATATGGTTCAGCTAGCCGCTGGAGTTGCGTTAACTGACCAGTTGCCCCAAGTTGACGTGGAAATTGTGGAATGGGTGGTCACAACCGGGCAATATGCACCGCGTCCGGAGCGAAAAGTACCAATGGAGGCCAGTGTTGGGGCGGTTAATGGACTTGCTGTTTACGGGCCGAATATGGGTATGCTGCTCGAGTTGGAAGTGACCGCACTTCCTGTCGCTCCTGGCACCGGAGTTCTTTTGGTGACAGGAATCGTCGAGGAAGAGGAACAAGGGAGTGAAGGGAAGAAAATTCGGCGTAAGAGTATGGCCCGCAGTTCAGTGGAAAATGTTCTGACCGTCTTAAGACGGCAAATGAAAATTGAGCCCCGGAATTTTGACATTCACGTCAACTTTCCGGGCGGCGTTCCACTCGATGGTCCATCAGCTGGGATTGCTATTGCAACGGCTACCATATCTGCCATTCGTCAGCAAAAGGTGGATAATTACTTAGCGATGACTGGAGAAATATCCATCCGTGGACGCGTGCAACCCGTTGGAGGAGTTGCAGCCAAGATCGAAGCTGCCAAACAAGCTGGGTGCAAGCGGGTTTTGATCCCCAAAGAAAACTGGCAGGAACGTTTTGCTGATTATAATAACGAAATCCAAATTATACCTGTAGAAGAACTTACCCAAGTTCTTGAATTAGCGATCGTTTCAGACATTAAACTTGAAAAAACTGAGATGCGGCCACCTCTTGAAGAAGTTTTAAATCGCTTGGATTTTGCAGTTAACAGAGTTGTAACCAACGTTGTCGCGAATTTGCCTGAACGGGGCAAAACATGTTAGAATAGTTCAAGATAAGTTTGGCACACTGTATTTAGTGTGCTTTTTTTCTATATGCTTTAATAGGAGGGATACTTGTGAACAAAGAACGCGAATTACCATTACTCCCTTTACGAGGGATATTAGTTTTTCCGTATATGGTTATTCATCTGGATGTCGGTAGGGAACGTTCTATGGCTGCTATTGAGGAGGCCATGCTCGGCGATCGAATAATTCTTTTAACGTCTCAGAAAGAAACAGAAATTGATTCGCCGGTTGCAGAGGACCTATACCAAATGGGAACAGTCGCTGAAATAAAGCAACTCTTAAAACTTCCAGGAGGTACCATACGTGTCTTAGTTGAAGGGGTTTCGCGAGGACGTGTCCTTGAATTCTTGGAGGAAGAACGATATTTCAAGGTGCGTGTAGAGGAACTACCTGAGGAAAAGAAAAAGCGCACGCCGGAAATAGAAACCTTAATACGGGGTATGACCCACCAATTTGAGGAATATGCCAAACTTGGTAAACGTGTTCCTGTCGAAACCCTGGGAACCGTTTTAGCGGTAGACGAACCAGGGCAATTGGCAGACATTGTCGCTTCACACCTGAACCTGAAAGTACCAGATAAGCAAACGATTTTGGAAGCCATCGAAGTTGAACTCCGTGTAGAGCGCTTAACGGAACTTATAATGCGGGAAATCGAGATCCTAGAGCTTGAGCGACGTATTGGTCAACGTGTGCGCAAGCAAATGGATAAAGCGCAAAAGGAATATTATTTGCGGGAGCAAATGAAGGCGATTCAGAAAGAACTGGGAGATAAGGACGAGCGTCTCGTCGAGGCTGAGGAATTCCGTGAGAAATTGGCTAAAGCCAAGTGCCCCAAAGAAGTCGAGGAAAAAGCGCTCAAGGAAATTGAACGCTTAGAAAAAATGCCCCCCTCTTCAGCGGAAGGCACCGTAGTTCGCACATATTTGGACTGGATCTTGGCACTTCCTTGGGCTAAAACATCGAAGGACAAAATCGACTTAAAAAAAGCCGAGGATATTTTGAACGAGGATCACTACGGTCTTGAGAAAATCAAAGAGCGTATTTTGGAGTTTTTAGCAATCCGCAAACTAACGCCCAAAATGAAAAGCCCAATTCTCTGCTTAGTAGGTCCGCCAGGAGTAGGCAAAACGTCCTTAGCAAAATCTATTTCTAGGGCCTTGAATCGCAAATTCGTGCGTATGTCCTTAGGTGGATTGCGTGACGAAGCTGAGATCAGAGGACACCGCCGTACCTATATTGGAGCTTTACCAGGACGGATCATTCAGGGCGTCCGGACAGCAGGGACCCGTAATTCTGTGTTCCTCTTAGATGAAATCGATAAGATGACTTCTGATTTCCGTGGGGACCCAGCCTCAGCTCTCTTAGAGGTTCTTGATCCAGAGCAAAACAGTACCTTCACAGATCATTACCTGGAACTACCTTTTGATCTATCCCAAACGCTTTTTGTGCTCACGGCGAATACATTGCACTCAATTCCCCGTCCGCTCTTAGATCGGATGGAGGTTATTACTCTCAGTGGGTATACAGAAGATGAAAAAGTGAATATTGCTATGCGTTATCTCGTACCTAAACAGATGGAAGCGCATGGACTTACCAAGGATGTCTTATCCCTTGATGAGGAAGTATTGCTCAAGCTGGTTCAAGGATATACTCGGGAGTCTGGAGTACGGTCCCTGGAGAGGCAGGTCGCTAATCTATGTCGGAAAGTCGCCATTCGTTGGGTGAAAAAAGAATGGGAACCTCATTTACTGACCGTTGAAGATTTAGAGTCCGCGCTCGGTGCACCTCGCTACCATTTCCAAGTAGCTGCTAAGGCTCCTGAAATCGGGGCAGTCACAGGACTGGCGTTCACCGAAGTCGGTGGGGTAGTTCTAACTGTGGAAGTAACCCCCTTGCCGGGAAAAGGGAAACTGACCTTAACGGGTCAACTCGGGGATGTCATGAAGGAATCCGCGCAAGCAGCCTGGACGTTTGTACGAGCGCATGCTCTTGACATAGGAATCGAAGAAGACTTTTACGATCGAACGGACCTTCACATCCATGTTCCTGAAGGTGCTACTCCCAAAGACGGCCCGTCGGCAGGCGTTACGATGGCCACCGCTATGGCCTCGTCCTTGGCAAAGCGCTCTGTTCGCTCAGATCTGGCTATGACTGGGGAAATAACCTTGCGAGGAAACGTTCTGCCCATCGGTGGGGTTAAAGAAAAAGTTTTAGCAGCCCATCGGGCAGGGATTAAAGTCGTGATCCTCCCTGAGGAAAACCGCAAGGACCTCGAAGATGTTCCAGAGAAAGTACGTAAAGTCATGGAATTCCACTTTGTGAGCCGGATTGAAGAGGTCCTGGAACTTGCACTCCTGCCATTGGCTCATTCGGATGAAATTCCGGCAGATACAAAAATGAAGAAATCCGTCTATGAGACAAAGGGAATCCCACTAACAGAAAGGCCTGATGAAAGGCCAGTGTGGAAGTCTTAAGTAGGTCCGTAGTGTGGGGGTAGAAGAAAGAAGGTCAAATCTTGATAGTCATTCGTAAGGCTGAGTACGTTGCGTCTGCGGTAAAATATGAACAGTATCCTGTCGGGGGGTTGCCAGAGATCGCGATGGCTGGACGGTCAAATGTAGGCAAGTCCTCCCTGATTAACAGTTTTCTGGGGCGGAAAAACTTAGCGCGGACCGGAAATACTCCCGGTAAAACACAAACTCTAAATTTTTATGGGGTCAATGATCAATGGTTCCTAGTGGATTTGCCAGGTTACGGCTATGCTAAAGTCGCTAAAACTGTTAATGCACAGTGGGGGCCAATGATGGAGGCTTATCTTAAAAAGCGAGAGCCGTTGCGGGCGGTGATTCAAATCGTGGATATTCGCCATGCACCGAGTGTTGAAGATATTGAAATGCAGCAGTGGCTACGACACATGCAGGTTCCAACCATGGTTGTGGCTACGAAAGTAGACAAAATCGCTCGTGGACAGTGGCATAAGTCCTTGAACATAATTGCCAAGGCCTTCGATATTCCTGATGCTTCCCTGATTCTACCTTTTTCAGCTCAGACAGGAGTCGGCAAGATAGAGTTGAACGAGGCTATTGAAGAAATACTGGGACTTGGGTGACATAGCGCTCCGTCATACGACGCAGAGCAAACTAACCGTTAAAGCTCCTACTTTGGGGAGCGGGGTACATCCTACGCCGATAGGTATTCCTTTTGGGGATCGCGGCTTCGGCGATACTCTCCACCGGAGACTATCGTGGCAAATTCGCCATCCTTGGCTCAGTTGCCGGCTTCGCACGTCCTGTGCTCAGCCCCGTGTCTGGGGTCGGGAGCTTTAACGGAAGTTTGCTTTTCTGCTTTCGTAAAGACATCGCGCTCATGTCACCCAAGTCCCGGGCTGGGGTCGAAGAACGAAGAACGAAGAACGAAGAACGAAGAACGGAGAGACGGCACATTTCATGCGCACCGTCTCATGTGGCAAGTGTGGCAAGGGGACGTTTTGTTTGCCATATTGAAGAAAATAGACGTTCTTCTGTCGGATAGAAAAGCCGGGAATCCACATTAATGTGGACCCCGGCTTTTCTGTGGATTTTGTTTGCAGTATTTTGATCTTGCTTAAATATCCTATTCTACGGTAAACTGGACTCAGTTACTTCGAATTCAAGGAGGGATACTGGATGCATACAATCAAGCAAGAAGCTCTTGATGCTATTTCGAGATTGCCTGATTCAGTCGATCTTGACGACATCATGTATCGGTTATTTGTATTGGACAAAATCAAAAGAGGACAGGAAGCAGTCCAAAAGGGTGAAACAATAACAACCCACGACCTTAAGGCTGAAATTGAATCATGGTGAGATGGTCAAACCCTTCTAAACATGATTTAAAAAGTATATATGATTTTATTGCTAAGGATTCAGCCTATTATGCACAAAGCGTAGTAGCAACTATTTTGCCATAAGGTAAGTGAATAACGTCCTTATAATTAAAACACAGAAAGCCGAGAATCCATTTTTTCGATTAAAATGGTCTCGGCTTTCTGTGTTTTAATTCGTCAGTCTTGTTTTATCAAATGCAAGCTCTTGAGTCTTAGTTTGATCTGCGAGAGCAAGCAAGTGAGCGTTGTAACGCAAGTTCCCTAAGTTCCCTAAGTTCGTCATAAATAAATCCCACTCTCGTATATTTAGAGTGACTGATGAATAGTCAGGAACTCGAAGGTGAGCGCGAGAGGAAGGGAGAGGAAAGCTTGAGAGATATAGCGATGTTGCTTGTAAGTTTAGGGGTCATATTGATCGGGGCGGAAGCGTTTACCAATGGGATTGAGTGGTTGGGGCAAAGGCTAAAGCTAGGAGCGGGAGCGGTCGGGAGTATTCTTGCAGCAGTAGGGACGGCCTTACCAGAGACAATGGTGCCTATTATAGCTATTTTTGGGCTGGGGAAGGGCACAGAAGGAGCGGATATCGGGATTGGGGCAATTCTTGGCGCGCCTTTCATGTTGGCGACACTTGCTTTTTTTATAACAGGTCTTGCGGCGCTATTGTTTCGTCGAACGAATCGTCCCCTCCGACTGGATGCGAAGGTTGTCCGAAGGGATTTGAGATTTTTCCTGATAGTTTATACTATGGCGATATTTGCGTCATTTTTGTCTGATAAAGATGTTAAAAACGGTGTGGCTGTAGCCCTAGTTTTAGCCTATGGGTTCTATGTGATTCAAACATTGCGTGATTGCAAGGATGGGTGTGAGTATGAAAAACTAGCGCCACTTTACATAGCAAGGCAGAGCCAAAATCCGTCCTTAGGTAAAATTTTAGCTCAAATAGGGATCGCCTTAAGCGCGATCGTAGTTGGGGCGCATGGTTTTGTGAATGCAGTGGAACCTATTGCGGTGGCTATCGGAATTCCTGTGTTTGTGCTTGCGTTAATTATTACTCCCATTGCCACAGAATTACCTGAGAAGTTTAATAGTGTCCTTTGGATTCGGCGAGGTAAAGACACGTTGGCAATGGGTAACTTAAGCGGAGCAATGGTATTTCAGAGCTCTGTGATTCCGGCAATCGGAATTGCTCTTACGCCGTGGAAATTGGATACCTTAGCCTTGTCGAGTGCACTCCTTGCTTTATGTGCTGCGATGATCCCCTTCATTTCTTTGCGTCGCAAAGGGGTGATCTATCCGACAACCCTCCTGATGGGAGGAGTCTTT